>CAZITK010000308.1:0-1500 GCA_964542145.1 uncultured Brevundimonas sp. | reverse complement strand
GACCATGGAGGTCGAGGCCGTCGACGAGGGCGAGGTCGCGGAAATCCTGGTCGAGGCCGGGACCGAGGGCGTCAAGGTCAACACCCCCATCGCCCGCCTGTCTGGCGACGACGCCGCGCCCACGCCCATGAAGGACAAAGCCAAGACGGACGAAGCCCGCGCCTCTCCTCCCCGTGAAACGGGGAGGGGGACCGCCGAAGGGGGTGGAGGGGCCGGTTCCGCGAACGCTGACGGCAAGGAAGCGGGCTCCAGCCCCTCCGCCGCTTCGCGGTCCCCCTCCCCATCCAAGGATGGGGAGGAAAAAGCGACCAAGGCCGCCGCCGCGTCTTCCAAGAACGGCGAACGCATTTTCGCCTCGCCCCTGGCTCGCCGCCTGGCCAAGGAAGCCGGGCTGGACCTCGCCTCGATCAAGGGCACCGGTCCGCACGGCCGCATCGTCAAGGCCGACATCGAGGCCGCGGGCAAGGGCGACGCCAGATCGGCGTCCCCATCGGCCCCCGCCGCCGAACCGCGCAAGGTTCAGTCTCTGGAGCAGCAGGGCATCCCGGCCGGCAGCTACGACCTGATTCCGCTGGACGGCATGCGAAAGGCCATCGCACGCCGTCTGACCGACAGTTTCCGCGACGTGCCGCATTTCCCTCTGACCATCGACTGCCGGATCGATGGCCTGCTGGCCGCCCGCGCCCGCATCAACGCCATGCTGGAGAAGGATGGGGTCAAGGTTTCGGTCAACGACTTCGTTCTGAAGGCCAGCGCGATGGCGCTGAAGGCCGTGCCCGAGGCCAACGCGTCCTACACGGCCGAAGGCATCGCCATGCACCACCACGCCGACGTGGCCATGGCTGTGGCGACCCCGGGCCAGGATGGCGGCTCCGGTGGCCTGATCACCCCAATCATCCGAAAGGCCGAGACCAAATCGCTCCGCGAGATCGCGACAGAATCCAAGGACCTGGCCAAGCGCGCCCGTGACAGGAAGCTGAAGCCCGAAGAGTTTCAGGGCGGCACATTCTCAGTGTCCAACCTGGGCATGTTCGGCATCCGAGAGTTCGCCTCGATCATCAATGAGCCCCAGGGCGCGATCATGAGCGTGGGGGCGGGCGAGCCGCGCCCGGTGGTCCAGGACGGCCAGCTGGCCGTGGCCACGGTGATGACCGTGACCCTGACGTGCGATCACCGCGTTGTGGACGGCGCCGTGGGCGCCAGGTTCCTGCAGGTGTTCAAGCAGATGATCGAGGATCCGGTCACCATGCTGGCTTGAAGCCCGTCGAGGCGAGCATTCGTAGCGCCTCATGTGTCTTACTTTCCGCCGCAAGGCCCGACCGCAACGGCTTGATATTCATGGCTGACTTCGATCTGATCGTCATTGGTTCCGGCCCCGGCGGCTATGTCGCCGCCATCCGTGCCAGCCATTTGGGCCAGAAGGTCGCCATCGTCGAGCGCGAGAACCAGGGCGGCGTCTGTTTGAACAGGGGCTGTATCCCAACCAAGGCCCAGCTGAAG
>CAZITK010000307.1:0-1517 GCA_964542145.1 uncultured Brevundimonas sp. | reverse complement strand
CCGTTCCGCGACACGGTGGTGACCCTGCTGCTCGACAATTCCGGCTCGATGCGCGGGCGGCCGATCATGGTGGCGGCGGTCTGCGCCGATATCCTGGCTCGGACGCTGGAACGGTGCGGGGTCAAGGTCGAGATCCTGGGCTTCACCACCCGCGCCTGGAAGGGCGGCCAGGCGCGCGAGCAGTGGATCACCGACGGCAAGCCGCCCAATCCCGGTCGTCTGAACGAGATCCGTCACATCATCTACAAGTCCGCCGACGCCCCGTGGCGCCGCGCCCGCAAGAACCTCGGCCTGATGATGCGCGAGGGTCTGCTGAAGGAGAACATCGACGGCGAGGCCCTGACCTGGGCGCACGACCGGCTGATGGCGCGGCCCGAGCAGCGCCGTATCCTGATGGTCATCTCCGACGGCTCTCCGGTCGACGACTCGACCCAGAGCGCCAACGCCGCCCTGTATCTCGACCAGCATCTGCGCCAGGTCATCGCCATGATCGAGGAGCGCTCGCCGGTCGAACTGATCGCCATCGGCATCGGCCACGACGTCACCCGCTGGTATCGCCGCGCCGTGACTTTGGTCGATGTCGAACAGCTGGGCGGGGCCATGATCGAGAAGCTGGCCGAGCTGTTCGAGGCCAAGGAAGGGCAGGCGCCGCGCCGACGGGCGGCCTGAAGGCGATTTTCAGCGACGCCACCTTCCTTTCCGCCCCGACGCGCCCTTTATGGAGCGATGATCTCGATACCTCCCGGCCCGACACGTGCACAGACATTGGGGTTCAGGGAGCTGGTGGCGCTGATCGCCATGCTGATGGCGCTGAATGCACTGGCCATCGATTCCATGTTGCCGGCGCTTCCGGCCATTGGCGCGGCCTTCGGGGTCGTCGAGGACAACCATCGTCAGTGGGTGGTGACCGCCTACCTGTTGGGCTTCGGCGGGGCGCAGATCTTCTATGGCCCGCTAGCCGACCGGTTTGGTCGGCGGCCGCTGCTGTTCTTGGGCATCGGCATCTATGTGGTGTTCAGCTTGCTGGCGGCCATGGCGACCAGCTTTGAGGCCCTGCTGATCGCACGCGCCCTGCAAGGTGTCGGCGCAGCCTCGACCCGTGTGCTGGCGGTGGCGATCGTGCGCGACTGCTATGAAGGGCGGCGCATGGCGCGGGTGATGAGCCTGGCGTTTCTGGTGTTCCTGGGCGTGCCGGTGATCGCACCCTCGCTGGGGGCGGTGATCGTGGCCTTCGGGCCATGGCGGGCGATCTTCGGGGTGCTGGGCCTGTGGGGCGCGGCGATCCTGCTATGGGCCGCGCTGCGCCTGCCCGAGACGCTGAAGTCCGAGGACAGGCTGCCCATCCGACTGGGCCGGCTGGGCGCCGCCTATCGCCAGACCCTGACCACGCGCGTGGCCATCGGCTACACCCTGGCCTCGACCATGGTGATTGGCTGCCTGTTTGGCTTCATCAATTCCAGCCAGCAGATCTTCACCGACGTGTTCCGGCAGGAGGCGCTGTTCCCGATCATCTTCGC
>CAZITK010000306.1:0-1544 GCA_964542145.1 uncultured Brevundimonas sp. | reverse complement strand
CATCTACGCCGAAGCGATCCAGATGGTCGGCGGCACCAGCCGGATGGATCGCCCGGACATGACCGGTCCTCAGACCGGCCACGGCGTCTCGGTCAAGCTGTCGGCCCTGTCGCCCCGTTACGAGGCGTCGCAGGAAGGCCGCGTCTGGAAAGAGCTCTACCCCCGGGTCAAGCGCCTGGCCCTGCTCGCCAAAGGCCACGACCTCAACTTCTGCATGGACGCCGAGGAAGCCGACCGGCTGGCGATTTCGCTCAAGCTGCTCGACGCCCTGGCTCACGATCCGGACCTGGGGGAGTGGAAGGGCCTCGGCCTTGCGGTGCAGGCCTATCAGAAGCGCGCACCCGAGGTCATCGCGCGGATCGCCGACCTGGCCCGCGCCTCGGGTCGCCGGATCATGGTGCGTCTGGTCAAGGGCGCCTATTGGGACACCGAGATCAAGCGCGCCCAGATCATGGGCCGGCCCGATTATCCGGTCTTCACCACCAAGGTCGCCACCGACGTCAACTATCTGGTCTGCGCCCGCGCCATCCTGGATGCCGCGCCGCATCTCTACGGCCAGTTCGCCACCCACAACGCCGTGTCCCTGGCGGCGGTACACCGCATGGCGGCCGACGCCGGGGTCAAGGTCGAGTTCCAGCGCCTGCACGGCATGGGCGAGCCGCTCTACGCAGCTGCCGAAAAGGCCTGGAAGGGCCAGCGGGTCGTCGTGCGCGCCTATGCCCCCGTCGGCGGTCATGAGGAGCTGCTGCCCTATCTGGTTCGCCGTCTGCTGGAAAACGGCGCCAACTCCTCATTCGTCCACGCCCTGCTCGACGAGAGAGTGCCCGCCGCCTCGGTGGCCTTCGATCCCGTCCCCGTCCTTCAGGCCGCTCCCGGCCCTCACCCCAAGATTCCGGCGCCCCGCGACATGTATGGAAACCGTCTGAACTCCCTCGGCCGCGACTACTCCCAGGCCTCGGAACGCGAGCGTCACGCCCAGGCCCTGCACCTGGTCGATCGCGAGAAGATCAATTCCGGGCCGATCGTCGGCGGCGTGCTTCTGGCCGGAGAAAATCCCGAGGACGTGACCAATCCTGCCGACCGCGGCAGCGTTCTGGGCCATGTGTCGGAGGCCTCGAGCGCCGATGTGGACCGGGCGGCCCAGCTGGCGGCCAGGGCCCAGATCGCCTGGGACCGCCAGGGCGGCGCCCGCCGCGCCGTGATCCTGCGCGCCATGGCCGACGCGCTGGAGGCCGAAATGGACCGGTTCGTCGCCCTGCTCAGCCGCGAGGCGGGCAAGACCCTCAATGACGGCGTCGCCGAGGTGCGCGAGGCCGCCGACTTCTGCCGCTACTACGCGCTTCTGGCCGAGCGTGACTTCGCCGGACCCGAAACCTTGACCGGCCCGGTCGGCGAAACCAATCAGCTGGTTCTGCACGGACGCGGCGTCTTCGCCTGCATCAGTCCGTGGAACTTCCCCCTGGCCATCTTCACCGGCCAGATCGCGGCGGCGCTGGCGGCCGGCAATGCCGTCCTCGCCAAGCCGGCCGAACAGACGCCCCTGG
>CAZITK010000305.1:0-1575 GCA_964542145.1 uncultured Brevundimonas sp. | reverse complement strand
GTCCTATTTCCTGTTAGCCACCACGCGCGATCAGCTGGAATCTCTGCTCTTCCCACTGGCCGATCTTGAGAAGCCTCAGGTGCGAGGCGTTGCGGCCTCGCTGGGCCTGCGCATCGCCGCCAAGCCGGACAGCCAGGACATCTGTTTCGTGCCCTCGGGAGACTACCGAACCCTGATCGACCGGCTGCGGCCCCAGGGGCGCGAGGCGGGCGAGATCGTGCACATGGACGGCCGGGTGCTGGGGTCGCACGGCGGCATCACCGATTACACCATCGGCCAGCGCCGGGGCCTGAACGTCGCGGTGGGCGAGCCGCTGTTCGTGGTGCGGCTGGAGCCCGAAACGCGCCGAGTGGTGGTCGGTCCGCGCGAAGCCCTGCTGACTGCGTCCCTGACGCTTGAGGAAACCAATTGGCTCGGCGACGAGGCGAACATGAAGAGGGCGGCCGAGGCCGGCCGGCCGGTGCTGGCCCGAGTGCGCTCGACCCGCAACCCCTCTGCGGCGCGTCTGACGATGATCAAGGGCGCGATCGGCGTGGTCTTTGACCAAGGTGAGGAGGGCGTCGCCCCCGGTCAGGCCTGCGCCCTCTACGATCCGGCCGACCCGGATCGTCTGCTCGGAGGCGGCTTCATCGCCGCGACCAAGGCTGTCGCCTGATCCTCAGCCCAATCCAGGGGCCGAGCACGGGCCTGACGCGCTGGACCGGCGCGACAGCCTGCCCCACGAGCACCGCTGGCTCCTCGCTGAGCTGCCTCGCGACCGGTGGTCGGACCAGACACTGCCGCCGGTCGCCAGCCACTGGCTGGACATGCACCAGGGCTTTCGCCAGGCCCAGGCGGCGATGGATCAGGCCATCGCCGCCCACCGCGCCGGAGAGACTGACGCGGCGGGCCTGCATTCGCGCCTGACCCCGACCCTCGGCGGCTTCCTGCAGCATCTGGACGGCCACCACCGCATCGAGAGCGGCCACTACTTTCCCCAGTTCCGTCGCATCGAGCCGCGCATCCAGGCCGGTATCGACCTCCTGGACCGCGACCACGACGCCATCCACGCCCATCTGGAGGCCCTGGCTCGGCACGGCCGCGCCTATCACCAGGCGGTCGCGGCCGGCGGCCCCGCCGAGGACGCCGCCCACCGCCTGGTCGAGGCCATCGAGCGGGCCGCCGGCCCCTTGATCCGCCACCTCGACGATGAGGAGGACATCGTCATTCCCTTGATGGCGCTGAGGTTCGGAGGAGGCTGAGCACTCTCCGGTGAAAAGCGTCGGCGACACCGGGACGGGGGTTGCCGCGCCCCCGATCCTCACGCTATAGACCCCGCCTTCCCGACCCCGGCCACGCCGGTGGCCGCCTGGCGGACGCGTAGCTCAGCGGGAGAGCACTACGTTGACATCGTAGGGGTCACAGGTTCAATCCCTGTCGCGTCCACCATCTCTTCCCAACACATTCAAAGCGTTGAAGAAACCGCTCTCGGGCGGTCGAAAACGCTCGTTTGCTACAGCAGTTTGCTACAGCAGCAGCCCCTGGAAAGGTCTGAAAACGGTTCTGGATCAACGGCTTCAGCCGACTCGGACTGCT
>CAZITK010000304.1:0-1610 GCA_964542145.1 uncultured Brevundimonas sp. | reverse complement strand
GCTTGCGCAGCACCGCCGTCTCGGGCCGATTGGCCTTCTCCGGGTGACGCAGCTGGGACGGCGACGTCTTCAGGGTGTCGATAAGGGTGACCATCAGGCGGCTATGTCGCCCTCCATAGGGCAAAACGCAACACCGCCTCGACCACCGCCCGCTTGGAGCCTAGCGTCGTTGCCATGCTCACCGCCCTCGCCCTAGCCGCCGCCCTGACCCTGCAACCGCCGGCCGAGGCTGGCGCGTCCCCCGCCCCCGTCACGGCCCCCGCCACTACGCCCGACGCCGAGGTCGGCCGGGTCCTGGCCCAGCTCCACGCCCTGGCCGCCCAGGCCGACGGCGACGCCTATTTCGCCCTCTTCACCCCCGACGCCCGCTTCATCGGCACCGACGCCAGCGAACGCTGGAGCCTTGAGGCCTTCCGCGCCTACGCCCTGCCCTACTTCAGCCAGGGCCGGGGCTGGACCTATGAGGTGGTCGAGCGCGACATCGCCTTCTCCCCCTCCGGCGACGTCGCCTGGTTCGACGAGCGCCTGCAGAGCGCCAGCTATGGCGAAACCCGAGGCTCCGGCGTCCTGATCCGCACCAACGACGGCTGGAAGATCGCCCAATACGTCCTCAGCTTCGCCGTCCCCAACGACGCGGCTAGGGATGTTGTGGCTCGCATTCGTCAGGAAGCCGAACAGTGACCAACGCCATCCGCATCGGCATCGGCGGCTGGACCTATGAGCCGTGGCGCGGGGTCTTCTATCCCGAGGGCCTGGTCCAGAAGCGCGAGCTGGAGTTCGCCAGCCGCGTCCTGACCTCCATCGAAACTCTGTGTGGGGCTCTACACTTTTTAAGTCGCTGATTTTACAGCCATGCCGCTATCTTCGCGCGGCGAGAAGCTGAATGATCCAACGTCCGAAACTCGCCGCGATACCAAGGACTGCTCTCGACCCATTGCAGACGTTCGCCGAAACGCCCACTCATTCAAGATGGCGATCCGTTCTTATCTCTGCGGTGCTGGGTTTGCGCTCCTAATCTCGGCGTCTGGTGTCGCTGCGCAGGAGGCTGGCCCTCAAGTTCCGATAGCTGTCGGCCCTGTAGAAAGCATCATCGAGGTAGTCCGCGCGGCGGACAAATGCGGGCTTACACACCTTGCGATCAGGCTGGAAAACGCCGCCCCGGATCACCTGCGAGCCCGTCTGTTTCTGGCTGGCACGCCAGCCGAGACGTCACCGGCGGCATACGGATGTTTGAGCGATTGGACGGCGACGCAATGGCGTAGGCTCAACTTGGACCGACTGTCATCGGCTATGCTTCAACGCGCTCTGGGCGAACCGCTGGGGCCGTATGGAGATGTCCGCTAACCACCCCTCTGAGACATTCCCTACGTCCGCTATCGGGTGGCGAGCCCTCGAAATCTCTGCGATCAACAGCCGGCAGGAGATCATCATGGCAGGTACAGTTAGGGTGGGGGTCGGCGGCTGGACTTTTGAGCCCTGGCGCGGCACATTCTATCCAGCCGGATTGCGCCAAAAGGACGAATTGTCCTTTCTTTCCAAGGCATTATCGTCCGTTGAGATCAACGGCACCTACTATTCCACCTTCAAGCCCGACAGCTGGATGAAGTGGC
>CAZITK010000303.1:0-1631 GCA_964542145.1 uncultured Brevundimonas sp. | reverse complement strand
CGCCGGCGCCGCGCTTGGGCGGCTCGGTGACCTTCTGGACGGTGAGGCGCGGCGCGATGTCGACGCCGTAGTCGGCGACGGCCTTTGAGGCGATCTCCTTCTTCTTGGCCTTCATGATATTGGGCAGGGACGCATAGCGCGGCGTGTTCAGGCGCAGATCAGTGGTCACCACCGCCGGCAGCTGGGCCGCCACCGTCTGGACGCCGCCGTCGACTTCGCGGGTCACCGTCGCCTTGCCGTCCGCGATCTCGATCTTGGCGGCGAAGGTCGCCTGGGGCCAGTCAAGCAGCGCCGCCAGCATCTGGCCGACCGCGTTGTTGTCTCCGTCGATGGACTGTTTGCCCATCAGGACCAGGTCCGGCTTCTCAGCCTCGACCACGGCCTTGAGCAGCTTGGCCACCGCCAGCGGCTCCAGGTCCGCATCCGACTGGATCAGTATCCCACGGTCCGCGCCCATCGCCAGGGCGGTGCGGATGGTCTCCTGGGCCTGCGCCGGACCGATGGAGACCACCACGATCTCAGACGCGGTCTCGGCGGCGTGGCCCTTGCCTTCCTTCATGCGCACGGCCTCCTCGACCGCGATTTCGCAGAACGGATTCATGCTCATCTTGACGTTGGCCAGATCGACGCCGGTCTGGTCGGCCTTGACGCGCGCCTTGACGTTTGAGTCGATCACCCGTTTGACGGGGACAAGAACCTTCATGCCCTTGGAGCCTCTCTGGAGCGAGGCGGCCGTGACCCCGGTCAACGCCAGAGACCGGCCGCATTGGTGTGGCAGGGACATGGAACGGCCCGTCGGGGCTGTCAACGTAACGCGACGTGAACCAGGAGCGCCGAGCCCGTGATCAATCTGAGCATGAAGCGGCTCTCTATCCTTTTCCTGGCCTGTTTCGCGGTGCTGGTCGGCGGCGTCTTCCTTTATCGCGCCCTTGTCACGGACCCGCGCGATCGGTGCGAGGCCGAGGGCGGCTGGTACGACGTCGATAACGGAACCTGCGGCCAGGTCATCTTCATTCCCCAGATCACCGGCCGCCAACCCGGCGAATCGCGCGAGGCCGCCACCGAACGGCGCGCTCGCGAGGTGGTGGAGATCGAACGCCGTATCGCCGCCGGCGAAGCCGCCCGCGCCGCGGAGGCGGACCGTCAGCGGCAGGCCTGGGCCGCCGAGCAGGCCCGGAACTGATCCAGCGCCTCAGCGCGTGGCGCCCGGTCGCCAAAGCACATCGTCGGCGCCATTGGCGTTGGCCCGGCGCGCCGCCACGAACAGATGGTCCGACAGCCGATTGAGATAACGCAGCGCCGCCTCGGTCACCGCCTGGCCGCTTTCCCTCAGGGCCACGGCCTGGCGCTCGGCGCGGCGCGCCACCGTGCGCGCCAGGTGCAGATGCGCCGCCAGCGGCGCCCCGCCCGGCAGGATGAAACTGTCGAGCGGCTTCAGGCTCTCGTTCATCCAGTCGATCTCGCTCTCAAGCCGCTCGACCTGGCTGTCCTGGATGCGCAGGGCCTCCCATTTGGGCGGCGGGTCCAGCGGCGTGGCCAGGTCGGCGCCCAGGTCGAACAGCTCGTTCTGGATGCGCGCCAGCATGGCGTCGATGCGGTCGTTCTGGCCCGAATGCAGCCGGGCGACGCCG
>CAZITK010000302.1:0-1659 GCA_964542145.1 uncultured Brevundimonas sp. | reverse complement strand
CAACCGTGGTCGTACCGCCACCCAGCGGGAAGACGGCGCCGTCCGGATCGGGATAGACGCCGAAGACCGAGTCACGGTCCGTCCCGTCGACCAGACGATGCTGCGCGCCCCAGGCGCTGAGGTTGAACTCGTCGGCGTCGATCTCGTGATTTCGGACCAGGATGACGCGATCGTCGTCCAGCGCGAAACAGCCCATGCCGTCAAACTTGCCGGGAGTGATCAGGCCGTCGGCCATGGTTTCGCCGGCCTGGGACACCACGCGGTAGGAGAAGCCTTCCGGCAGATCGAGCAGCCGATAGGGATCAGCCTTCATTGGGCCGTAGCCGAACACCTCGTTGCGCGAGGGACCGTCGATGAAGCCGCTTTCCATCAGGGCCGCGTCCTGAGCCAAGGCGTTTGCGCGGCGGGCGTACCCGGCCAGGGCGAGGGCGGCGGTGGAGCCGAGGAACAGGCGGCGAGACTGGATCATGCCGCCTGTTTGAGCAGGGATTTGTGACGGTTTGAGCGGGCGTGGGGTGCGACAGTTACTCCGGCCTCCCCGGCGAATGCCGGGGTCCAGATTACAGAGAACCCGAGGCCGAAGGCTTGAGCTGATCCGCGATCGGTCGCACTGCTCCGAGCTTTACAATCTGGCCCCGGCATTCGCGGGGAAACGGGGTCCGATGGACGGCTTGGCGCTTAGGCCGACTGAAACGGATAAAAGTCGCCGCCCAGCCCCAGAATTCCTGTCAGCTCGTCGAGCGCACGGCGGCTTTCGTCGAGAAGGGCCGGATCGGCCAGGTCGGCCGGTGCCAGGCGATCGCGATAGTGGGCCTCCGCCCAGGTGGTCAGGCGGGTGTGAAGCTCGGGGGTCAGGCGCATGGCGGGATTGGTCGCCGCCTGCTCGGCCTCGGTCAGGACCACGCGCAGACGCAGGCAGGCCGGGCCGCCGCCATTCCGCATCGACTGGCGCACATCGACATAGCGCACCGCCCCGATCGGGCCATTGGAGCCGGCCAGGCCCTCGGCGACGGCATGGCTGCGGGTGTTGTCGCGGGTCTCGGTCGGGCAGATCAGAGTCAGCCGGTCCTCGCCGGGAACCTGGATCAGCATGGAGTTGAACAGATAGCTGGAGATGGCGTCGGCCAGCGGCAGGTCGGCGGACGAGACCTCGACGAAGATGGCCTCGAACAGACCGTCGGCGGCGCGACGGATGTCGGCCTGGACGCCTGCGAGGTCCTCGAAGGCCATGTCGTGAAACAACAGGGTGTCCAGCGCGCCGACGCAGACCACGTCGTTGTGGAAGGTTCCGCCGGCGATGGCGTCGCGACCCTGGCGGGCTAGCACCGCACGCGCGGCTCCGTGGCGGCGGGCCAGGGCCTCGGAGGCCTCGCGGGTTTGGCGGGCGGGATAACGGCCGGTCCAGCCCTCATGCGCCTCGCGACCCCAGACCAGCAGATTGACGCCCGGCGCGCCGTGCTCGGCGCAGAGGCGGACATGGTTGGCGGCGCCCTCGTCCGCCAGATGGCCGACGCTGGGCAGGGCGTCGTGGACGGCGAAGCGTTCAGGGTCGGGGAACAGGGCGTCCAGCGCGCGCCGCGTCTGCTGGTGCTCCAGTGAGCGGTGCAGATTGGTGACGAGATTGGCGGGGGTGAAGTGGACCCGGCCGTCGGCGGCGTC
>CAZITK010000301.1:0-1663 GCA_964542145.1 uncultured Brevundimonas sp. | reverse complement strand
GGTCACGGGCTATGGCGCCACTTCCGACGGCTATGACATGGTGGCCCCCTCGGGCGAGGGCGCCGAGCGCTGCATGAAGATCGCGCTGGAAATGGCCGGAAAGCCGCGCATCGACTATCTGAACCCGCACGGCACCTCGACGCCCGTGGGCGACTCCAAGGAGATGGCGGCGGTCAGGAATGTGTTCGGCGACGCCGTGCCGATGATCTCCTCGACCAAGAGCCTGACGGGCCACAGCCTGGGCGCCGCCGGCGCACAGGAGGCGATCTATTGCCTCTTGATGATGAAGCACGGCTTCGCGGCCGAGAGCGCCCACATCGAGAACCTCGACCCCGAGTTCGAGGGCATGCCGATCCTCAGGGAACGCCACGACGGCCCGCTGACCCACGTCATGTCCAATTCGTTCGGCTTTGGCGGCACCAACGGCACGCTGATCCTGTCGAAGGTGGATCGCTAAGGGCGTGTTTCGTCGCGGAGAGGACCGTCGTCAGGAGTTCCGCCGCCCGGCCGACCGGCCGGTGATCGTGCTGGCCCAGGGCATCGAGATCGGCGGTCGCGTGACCGATGAGTCCAAGGGCGGGGTGCGCCTGCGTCTGGATCGGACCCTGGCCACCGGCCGTGTCATCGTCATCGAGGTCAGGGAGGCCCTGGCCGTCGAGATCGACCTGACGTGGGTCGATGGACGCCAGGCCGGGGGACGGCGGGTATCCGAAACCCGACTGGGAGGCCTGGTGCCGGCGCGCCTGACCGCCGCCCGCGCTGTCTGGATGCGCGCCGGCGGGCGGTGACGACGTTCGCCTTGCCCGACGCGCCCAGTCCGTCCAGAAAGACCTCCGCGTAGACAGGGAGACCACCGATGGCCGCCGAATCCGCCTGGACCATGCCCAAGGGCGAGCTGATGAAGGGCAAGAAGGGCCTGATCCTGGGGGTGGCCAATTCCAACTCCATCGCCTGGGGCATCGCCTCGCAACTGGCGGCGCAAGGCGCCGAGCTTGCCTTCACCTACTTGGGCGAGGGTCTGGAGCGGCGGGTGCGGCCCCTGGCCGAGAGCGTCGGCTCAAAGGTCATCGTGCCGGCCGACGTCACCGATGACGCGTCCATGGACACCGCCTTCGCCGAGATCGAGAAGGCCTTCGGGACACTGGACTTCGTGGTCCATTCGGTCGCCTTCGCCAACAAGAACGAGCTGCAGGGCTCGTTCGTGGACAACACCACGCGCGACAGCTTCCTCTTGGCCATGAACATCTCGGTGTTCAGCTTCGTGGACGTGGCCAGGCGGGCGTCCAGGCTGATGCCGAACGGCGGGTCCATGATCACCATGACCTATCTGGGCGCCGAGCGGGCGATCCCGAACTACAACACCATGGGCGTGGCCAAGGCCGGGCTGGAGGCCGCCACCCGCTACATCGCCCGCGACCTGGGACCCAAGGGAATCCGCGTCAACGCCATTTCGGCGGGCGCCATGCGCACCCTGAGCCTGGCCGGCATCTCGGGCGGGCGGGGCATGATCGCCCAGGGCCGGGCCATGTCGGCCATGAAGGAGGACACCTCCATGGAAGGCGTCGCCGGGGCGGCCCTGTGGCTGTGCTCGGACCTCGGCCGCTCGACCACCGGCGAGGTCGTCCACGTCGACGCCGGCTTCCACATGATGGGCATGAGCGAG
>CAZITK010000300.1:0-1672 GCA_964542145.1 uncultured Brevundimonas sp. | reverse complement strand
CCGTGGCCGCAGGGCCCAAACCCGTCAGAAAACGGTCCCGGGCGACGGCCTGACGGAATTCTAGGCAAACACCTCGGCCGTCGCCGGCGCCGACGGCCCGCGAATGTCGCGATACGCCGCCATCGCGGGCGCCAGGAAAATGGCGTAGGTCAGAGCGCTGATCGCCGAACTGACGACCGTATAGGCGATCATGCCCGGCGTCAGATAGGCCGCGAGGCTGGACATGTCGGGCGTCATCATCTGAGCCATGCCCCCGCCCAAGGCCATCATGACGGCCATGCCGATGAACCAGCCGAGCAGAGCGACCAGCACGCCCAGAATGGCGGCCAGGAAGTAGCAGCCGAACAGCCGCCAGAAGTAGCCCCGCGTAGCGCCCCAGGAGTGGAAGATTCGCACCTTGCGGTCGAGAAAGGTCATCGGCCCCGCAAAGGAAAATTTCACATAGAAGGCGATGCTGGCGAAGATCATGGTGATGTACATGATCGCCATCATCACGATCGTGGCGCCGATGTTCGGTTCGCCGCCGCCAGACATGGCCACCGCCAAGAACCCGCCCGCCATGCCGGCCAGGATCGTCATGAGCAGAATGACCACGACGCCGATCACGCCCACAACCAGCGAAACCAGGATCAGCCGCGCCTCATCCGCGCCAAGGCGAAGAAAGCCGAGGCGGTCGGTCGTCTCGGTCAAGGTCGCGCGATAGATCGCCGCCGTCAGAACCCCGAGGAACAGCAGACTGATCGGGATGAGCAGGCCGTATACCCCCAGCAGAGGCGTCATGAGCGACATCACCTCCTGCGGATCCGCCCCTGGATCGCCGCTGGACTGGACAAGGTCGGTCAGCTGCGGCCCTGCCATGACGATCATCAGAATAACGGCGACCAGATTGAACACCAGGCAGGCCAGCGCCCACCAGCCCGCCGCCTTCGGGTGAGCGCGCACCAGGCGAAAGCCTTCCAAAGCCGCGTCGGTCGCCGAAAACGCCATGTCCCTATCCCTCCGAGCAAGTAACAGCCAAGCCGACCCTAGCGAACCCCCGCCGCCGCGTCAGCGTCCTTCGGCGTCGAAGCAGATTAAGCTTTGGTCATGGCGGCTGGTCCACAGTCGGGGCGGACGCTAGAAGCGCGCCCATGACCTCCCCCTCCCCCATCCATGTCATCGGCGGCGGCCTGGCCGGGTCCGAAGCCGCCTGGCAGATCGCCAACGCCGGCGTGCCCGTCATCCTGCACGAAATGCGCGGCGTCCCGGGCGTGAAGACGGACGCCCATCACACCGATGGGCTGGCCGAGCTGGTCTGCTCCAACTCCTTCCGTTCGGATGATTGGGAATACAACGCGGTCGGCCTGCTGCACGCCGAGATGCGGGCGCTGGACTCCGTGATCATGGCCTGCGGCGACCTCAATCAGGTGCCGGCCGGCGGCGCCCTGGCGGTAGATCGCGACGGCTTCTCCCAGGCCGTAACGGCGAAACTGGAGGCGCACCCATTGGTCACTATCGTGCGCGAAGAGATCGCCGGCTTCCCGCCCGCTGAGTGGGACAGCGTGATCGTCGCCACCGGGCCCCTCACCTCCCCCGCTCTGGCAGAGGCCATTCTGGAGACGACCGGCGAGGAGTCCCTGAGTTTCTTCGACGCCATCGCCCCCATCGTCCACGCCGACTCGATCGACTTCGA
>CAZITK010000299.1:0-1707 GCA_964542145.1 uncultured Brevundimonas sp. | reverse complement strand
CCATCCTCGCGCGGCTCGGCGTCGATGGTGATGGCCTGCGCCGGGCAGATCGCCTCGCACAGCTTGCAGGCGATGCAGCGTTCCTCGCCGTTCGGATAGCGGCGCAGCGCGTGCTCGCCCCGGAAGCGCGGCGACTGCGGATTGCGCTCGAACGGATAGTTCACCGTCGCCTTGGGCTTCATCATATATTTCAGCGACAGGCCCAGGGCGCCGATGACGTCCAGCATCATCGCGCCCTTGGTCGCCTGGACGATCCGGGTGAAGCTCATGAGCGGTCTCCGGCGCGATCACAGTCGCGCCTGTATGCGGGGGAATCGGTTCCGAGGGTGCGGCAGTAGTCGAGGCGCTGCCGCTCCTGCTGACGCTCCCATTGGTAGGAGGACTGAGGCGCGGCCTCATAGGGCGCGGCGCAGCCGGCCAGCGCCGCCACGGCGCCGCCGATGACGATCAGCGCGCGCATCAGGCGCCGCCCTGTGCGAAGACGCGCCAGGCCGAAACCACCACCACGGCGACAAGCGAGGTCGGCAGGAAGATCTTCCAGCCCAGGCGCATCAACTGGTCATAGCGATAGCGCGGCACGAACGCCTTCACGATGGAGATCGCCGCGAAGGCGATGATCGTCTTGATGAAGAGCACGCCGAAATAGAACAGGTTGGCCAGGATCGGCGGCAACGCGTCGAGGAAACCGGTGGGGAAGCCCGGATTCCACCCGCCGAAGAACAGCAGGCTCATCAGCACGCACATGAAGACGATGTTGGCGTACTCGCCGATCATGAACAGCAGGTAGGGCGTCGAGCTGTATTCGACCTGGTAGCCGGCCACGAGCTCGGACTCCGCTTCGGGCAGGTCGAACGGCGGCCGGTTGGTCTCGGCCAGGGCCGAGATGAAGAAGATGATCGACATCGGAAACATGATCAGGATCAGCGGCAGGCTGCCGAGGCCCCCGCCAAAGGCGTTCCAGTTCCAGATCCAGCCCGCCTGCTGGGTCACGATCGAGGTCAGGTTCATCGTGCCCGCGAGCAGCACAACGTTGACGATAATCAGGCCGAGCGACACCTCGTAGCTGACCATCTGGGCGGCCGAGCGCAGTGATCCCAGGAACGGATACTTCGAGTTCGACGCCCAGCCCCCCATGATGATGCCATAGACGCCGAGGGAAGAGATGGCGAAGACATAGAGGATGCCGACGTTCAGGTCCGAGATCACCCAACCCGGCGCGAACGGGATCACCGCCCAGGCGATGAAGGCCAGGACAAAGGTGATCAGCGGGGCCAGGATGAAGACCACTTTGTCGGCCCCGGCCGGCACGACGATCTCCTTCAGGACGAACTTGAAGAAGTCGGCGAAGGACTGCAGCAGGCCGAACGGCCCGACCACGTTTGGCCCCTTGCGCAGCTGAACTCCCGCCCAGATCTTGCGGTCGGCCAGCAGCAGGAAGGCCAGAGAGATCAGGATCCCGACGGTGACCAGCAGAATCCCGCCGACGGTGATCAGCGTCCATCCGAGGGCGCTAGACCAGAAACTGGCCGGGATTTGCATGAACGCCCAGACGAGGCCCGCGATCACGAGCCCAACGAGCGCAACACCAAACACAGTTCCCAGAATGGCGGCGAGCGGATTGCTGCGTTTCTCAATAGCTGCGGTCATCGCCCTACTCCGCCGCCATCGCGACCGGCGTCACGCGCTGGGCGGACAGCTCGGCCATGG
>CAZITK010000298.1:0-1727 GCA_964542145.1 uncultured Brevundimonas sp. | reverse complement strand
GAGGGCGTCAATCTGGACGAGGAACTGGTGTTGCTGACCACCTATCAGCAGGCCTTCAACGCCTCGGCGCGGCTGATCCAGGCCGCCAGCGAAATGTATGACACCCTGCTTGGGATGACCCGATGACCCGTGTCTCGACCGCCGGAAACTATCAGTCCGCCCTCCTCAATCTGATGGCGGCTCAGGCGCGCGGCCTGGAGGCGCAGAAAAAGGTGTCGTCCGAGAAGGTGGCGACCGACCTGGCCGGCTTCGGCCGGGGGTCGGAGACCCTGACAGCCTTGAAGTCGACCCAGAACCGGCTCCAGGGCTACGTCGACGCCGGCGAGGCCGTGGCGGCGCGCCTGACCACCCAGGCTCTGGCTTTCGATCGAGTGGCCGAAGCCGCCGACGGCTCGCGCCAGCTGGTCGCTGAGGCCCTGGCCACCGGACGTCTGGAAGGGCTGATGGCTGGGCTGGAGGGGCAGTTCGCGGCCGCCCGCAGCGGGCTGAACTTGCAGCACAACGGCCGATCCCTGTTCGGGGGGGCGGTGACCGACCAGCCGCCGGTCACGGCGAAATCGTTGGCTGATCTGGCCGAAGCGCCGGACGCCGCCTCCGTGTTCGCCAATGACGAAATCCGCACGGCCTCGCGGCTGGATGAATCGACCACGGTGGAGACCGGATTTCTGGCCGATGAGGTGGGCGAGCCGCTCTACGCCATCCTGCGCGCAATCCAGGTGTTTCACGAAGGGGCCGAGGGGCCGATCGAGGGGCGGATGACAGAGGAGGCGCGCGCCTTCCTTGAAAGTCAGCTTGAGCCCCTGAAGGAGGCGCATGAGGCCATCATCAGCAAGGCGGCGCGTTCGGGCGCCATCCAGGCTCAGGTGGACGACACCCTGGCCTCGCTGGATAACCAGAAGATCGCCCTGCAGACGCTGATCGGCCAGAAGACGGACGTCGACCTGGCCGCGGCGATCACCGAGCTGGAACTGTCGCAGATCTCGATCCAGGCTTCGGCCCAGGTGCTGGCCCAGCTGCGCCAGACCAGCCTGCTGGACCTGATGGCGCGCTACTAGCAGCGCCTACCCAAGGCCGGGCCGCTCCATCGCGCTCTCGATCAATACTTGACGTTGACGTAAACGTAGGGTTTCTGAGGGGGCAGCTTCGATTCCGCACTTTCGCCTATCCGTGGCAGGGACCACCGCGACCCTGCGGCGCTCCCTGCAACGAGGCTCCGCAAGCCGAGTGAAAGGGCTGAGACACCACAGGCCTGTATGCAGCGAGCCGTCCGCGGTGAGCGACAGGGTCAAGCAAGGATAATGCTCCATGGCCGACGCTTATATCTTCGACACCGTCCGCACTCCGCGCGGCAAGGGCAAGAAGGATGGCAGCCTCCACGAGATCACCGGCCTCAGCCTGGCGACCCAGGTGTTGGAGGCCCTGCGCGACCGCAACGACCTCGACACCTCGAAGGTTGACGACGTCATCCTCGGCTGCGTCACCCCGGTCGGCGAGCTCGGCGCCGACATCGCCCGCACCGCCGCGCTCACCGCCGGCTGGGCCCAGACCACGGCCGGCGTCCAGATCAACCGCTTCTGCGCCTCGGGTCTCGAAGCCGTGAACATGGCCGCGGCCAAGGTGAAGGCCGGCGAGGCCGAGGTCGCCGTCGGCGGCGGGGTCGAGGTGATGAGCCGGGTGCCCATGGGTTCCGACGGCGGCGCCTGGCCGGTCGACCCGTCCTCGGCCTT
>CAZITK010000297.1:0-1758 GCA_964542145.1 uncultured Brevundimonas sp. | reverse complement strand
GGTCGGCCCCCAAGCCTATCATCAGCTGCCCGAGGTGCTTACCCGCACGGCGCGGGCGCGCGGCGAACGCATCGGCGCCGACTTCGCACCGGACGCCAAGTTCGACGCCATGACCTCAGAACGGATCGGCGCGCGGGGCGTCGAGGGCCCGACGGCTTTCCTGACCGTTCAGGAGGGATGCGACAAGTTCTGCACCTTCTGCGTGGTGCCCTATACGCGCGGCGCCGAATGGTCGCGGCCGGTCGTCGCCGTGTTGGCCGAGGCGCGAGAGCTGGCCGAGCGCGGTGTGCGCGAGGTTACTTTGTTGGGCCAGAACGTCAACGCATATGACGGTGAAGGGCCGGATGGAAAGCCCTCGACCCTGGCGCGGCTGGCCTGTGCATTGGCCGAAATCGAGGGGCTTGACCGCATCCGCTACACGACCAGCCACCCGAATGACATGGGCGAAGATCTGATCGCCGCGCACGGCGAGCTTCCCGCCCTGATGCCCTATCTGCACCTGCCGGTGCAGTCGGGCTCCGACCGCATCCTGCGGCTGATGAACAGGAAGCACGGTCGCGAGAAGTACTTCCATCTGATCGACCGCATCCGAGATGCGCGGCCGGACATGGCGATCTCAGGCGACTTCATCGTTGGCTTTCCCGGCGAGACCGACCGCGATTTCGAGGACACGCTCGATCTGGTCCGGCGCGTGAACTACGCCTCGGCCTTCAGCTTCATCTATTCGCCCCGCCCCGGCACACCGGCCGCGACCATGGCGAAACACGTGGAGCCCCACGTCGCCTCGGAGCGGCTACAGACGCTGCAGGCGCTGCTGCTGGAGCAGCAGGGGGCGTTCAATCGGACACAGGCCGGCCGCACGCTGCCTGTGCTGTTCCAGAAGCAGGGCCGTCACGGCCGCCAGGCCATCGGCCGCTCGCCGTATCTGCAGTCCGTCCACGTCGAGGACGCAGACCACCTGATCGGTCAGATCGTCGAGGTGGAAATCCTGACCGGGCAGCAGAACAGCCTGGCCGGTCGGCTGGCCGGCGGCGGTGTCATCGGCGCTGGCGAAGCGAGCGCGGTGGCCGCGAGCAGCAGCTTCACTTCGCTCAACCAGCCGCGCTCCGCGAGCGCGGCGGTAGCGGCTTGCTAAGATGGCAAAATCCCGCGAATTCCTGGCGCTGTCCGACGACGCCCTGCGCGCCGTCGTCGGGCCGTCAAGCCGCCACCTCGCCTTGATCGAGGACGCCTTCAAGGTGCTGATCGAGGCGCCGGGCGGTGGGGTCTCCATAGACGGCGGGCCCCGCGACCGGGCCAATGCCCGGCGGGTGATCGAGGCGCTGGCCGAGCGCAGGGAACTGGGCGCAGACATCTCCGAAGCCGATGTCCGCACCGGCATCGGCTCGGTCCTCGGCGGCGGCTCTTCGGCCAAGCCTCCGAAAGGCTCGGCGGTCGGCCCGCCTACTTCGGGAGGCTTCGCCCTGCCTGTTGGCCGCAAGGGCGCCATCGTGCCCAAGACGCCGGCCCAGGCCCGCTATCTGCAGGCGTTGGCGGCGTGCGAACTGACCTTCGGCGTCGGCCCGGCCGGCACGGGCAAGACCTTCCTGGCGGCCGCCTACGGCGCCAGCCTGCTCAGGCGAGGCCAGGTGGACCGGCTGGTCATCACCCGCCCGGCGGTGGAAGCCGGCGAGAAGCTGGGCTTCCTCCCCGGCGACCTGTCGCAGAAGGTCGACCCCTACCTGCGCCCGCTCTACGACGCGCTGTACGAGATGCTGG
>CAZITK010000296.1:0-1767 GCA_964542145.1 uncultured Brevundimonas sp. | reverse complement strand
ACGGGATCCAGCCGCTGGTTGGTCTGATCGAGACGGACTGGCTGCCCTTTCCCTTCACCATGAACTGGATTTTCACCCGGCCGGGACGGATCAAGTTCGAGAAGGGCGAGCCCTTCTGTTTCATCAGCCTGGTCGAGCACAGGAAGGTCGAGGCCTTTCAGCCGGTGATCAAGCCTCTGGACTCCGACCAGGTGATGAAGGGCCAGTTCGAGGCCTGGAACCGCCAGCGCACCGATTTCAACAAACGGCTGGCCTCGGGCGATCCGGGCGCGGCGAAGGAGGCCTGGCAGCGGTTCTATTTCAAGGGCGAGCTGCCAGAAGACCTGGGCGCCGCGCCCGAGAGTCACGTCAACAAGCGCCGCCTGAAGACCCCGCGCATCGGGTTCTGATCCGGGGCGCGACGCGGAGACGCCGGGCTTGTCTTGAAGCTAAGAAACCTCGTCATGGCCGGGCTTGTCCCGGTCATCCATAAAACTCAGGCTCGGCCGATCGAGCGTCGGCGGACGATCCGGTGTCTATGGACCCCCGGGACAAGCCCGGGGGTGACGGGTGTGGGACTTGTGCAGCAAAAACCCCCTCCCGCGCGGCGGAAGGGGGTTTCCAGGTCATCGGGCCCGGACGCGCCTCAGCGCATCTCTGGCGTGCGGATGCGGGGGCCGAGATTGGCCAGGACCTCGCGCGCGTCGAAGGCGGCCGGATCGCCGGCCGGCTTGGCGCCGCGGCCCAGCAGGATTTCGGCGGTCGCCTCATAGCGATCGTACTGGCGCACATCGAGGTCGCGACGCGAGCTGTAGAACGGGTCGCGCCACGGACCCCAGGGTCCCCAGGCGCCGCCTCGATAGTAGCGCCACGACGGACCCCAGTAGCCGTAGCGCGGACCGAAGGGATCGGCCGTGCCGACGAAGCGGGTGTCGCGGTCCGTGGCGCGTCCGGCCATCGAGAACCAGTCATAGCCGCTCTGCACCGTCACCTCGGCGGCGCGGTACAGCAGATAGGTCTCCACAGTGTCGCGCGAGGTCAGGGAATTGCCGGCGAAGCCGACGCGGAAGCGGTCCTGTTCGAGCCGCTGCTCGACATAGCCGCCGCGCTGGCCTTCGAAGCCGGCGGGCTGGTAGGGCGTGGCGGTGGCGCAGGCGCCGAGAGCCAGGGTCGCCGCCGCCGCCATAAGTACGCGTTTCATGGCAGTTTTCTCCTTCGCGCCATTAGAGCGCCTCGTCGATGAACGGGGCCTGAAGGCGCATGTTCCGTGATGGCGAACGACAGCCTCGCCGGAGGTCTCAGATGCGGCTCATGTCGATGACGAAGCGGTAGCGCACGTCCGATTTCGCAAGGCGTTCGTAGGCCTCGTTGATCTGATCCGGTGCGATGACCTCGATATCGCAGGCGATGTCGTTGGCGGCGCAGAAGTCGAGCATCTCCTGGGTCTCGCGCAGGCCGCCGATCAGGCTGCCGGCCACGCTGCGGCGACGCCACAACAGGGGCAGGGCGAAGACCGGCAGGCCCTCGGTGGTCAGGCCCAGCATGACCATGGTCCCGTCCTTGGCCAGCAGGTTCAGGTGGCCGGCGATCTCGTGCGTCGCCGAGACGGTGTTGATGATCAGGTCGAAGCTCTCGGCGGCCGCCTTCATGGCCTCGGCGTCGGAATTGATCAGGAAGTGTTTGGCGCCCATCCGCTCGGCGTCGGCCCGCTTGCGGTCGGAGGTCGAGAGGACTGTGACCTCGGCCCCCATGGCCGCGGCCTGTTTGACCGCCATGTGTCCGAGACCG
>CAZITK010000295.1:0-1773 GCA_964542145.1 uncultured Brevundimonas sp. | reverse complement strand
TGCGCGACGACGGGCGCCACACCATCTTCGGCGCCATCGAGCAGGTGGTGGAGGGGGGCTGAACGAGCAGCGATTGATGCAATCGCCGACCGCAACCGTGTAACTGACTCCAGATATCGTCGCCGGATATCCAGTTGGTCAGGTTCTCCATTGTTCGAGACGCTGTATCACGTAGTCGGGAATTTGATCCGCAACGCCTAAGTTTTCTGGACTTATGTAGAACGAGAAGGAGATGCCCTGGCGCTTGATGCTCAAGCGGCACTTGAAATTCTGCATGCCATTGACGTCATTAGACACAAAGCAGTGTGGCACGCGCCAGTCTTGAGGCAGAGCATCCAATCCTTCGATCGGCTTTAGGTTAAATAGAGGCGTGCGTTGGCCAGCCGCGCCACGCTCACCTGCTGGCCAGTAAATCCTGCTGAAACCGCTGGCCGGGTCGGGCTCCACCAGGCTTCCATTGGCAATGTCCGCCGCCACCCTTTCGATATCCATGCGCCGGTTGGATGCGAATGCCTGAGCGGCGTTTCCACCCTCGACGGCGACCACCAATTCTGCGGCGACCAGCCCGTGATAGCCACGGACCAAGGCCCTATAATCGGCGACCCCGCGCGCCACCTCCTCAGCCGGCAGGATCAGCCAGACGGATTGACTGGAATTTTCTGCGAGCGATGCCGCAAATTCGCGCTTCTTTGGCACATCGTAGGCGACGCCGTTGATCGTGTGACGAGCAGCGCCAAAATGATAATCGGCCATAAGCGCCGTAACGGCTACGCCCAAGATCAGAAGAATAGCGCCTGCGGCTTTCACGCGTCGAGTATCGCGAAATCGGCGATCATCGCAACGCCAGAAGAAAGCATTCAGCCTTCGGCCGTCTTCACTGAGCAGGCCGCGCATTTGCCGAAAGCCGTCCGCCGCACTCGGCCAGCGTTCGCTCTGGCCTTGCCTCACAACTATGGCCTATCGACGCCTCTGCACTCTCGTGTGTCACAGCACCGCCATCTGACGACCTGTTCAGCGCGACAGGAAGACATGGGTCGCCCGCTCTGACGGCACAGTTTCCGTGACGCCATAGCCGAGGGCCGGCAGGTCGATCCCCTCGAACAGGGCCTCGCCCCGGCCCAGCACCACCGGCGAAACCACCAAGTGCATCTCGTCGATGGCGCCCGCCAGCAGATATTGTCGCACGGTCGAGACGCCCCCGGCGATCTTCACGTCCCGGTCGCCCGCCGCCGCCCTGGCCAGGTCGAGCGCGGCCTCGGCGCCCTCGGTGACGAAGTGGAAGGTCGTGCCGCCCTCCATCACGATCGGATCGCGCGGGTGGTGGGTCAGGACATAGGTCGGCGCGTGATAGGGCGGATTGTCCCCCCACCAGCCCTTCCAGGCGTCATCCGGCCATTCGTCCCGCACGGGACCGAACATGTTCCGTCCCAGGATGAAGGCGCCGAACCCCTGCATCTGCTCGCGGCCGAAGCGGTCATCGACGCCCTCGGTCCCGCCCTCCTGGCCGATCATCGAGCGAAAGGCGCGGGTCGGATAGAACCACTGATGCAGCTCCCCGCCGCGCCGTCCCAGCGGGTTCTCCAGGCTCTGATCCGGCCCGGCCCCGAACCCGTCGAGAGACACCGCGAACCCGGCCACGCGCACCTTGGTCAAATTCGATCTCCCTCCACGGATCGGCCGAGACGCCGACGATTCTGACCTAAACCGCCGTCCCGCCCACCGTCAGGCCGCCGATCTTGAGGCTGGGCTGGCCGATGCCGACGGGGACGCCCT
>CAZITK010000294.1:0-1795 GCA_964542145.1 uncultured Brevundimonas sp. | reverse complement strand
GCAGAGGTTCGGCGATCTCGCCGCGGCCGGGATCAACCGGGTCTCACTCGGCCTGCAGTCGCGCGACGACCAACAGCTCCGCTTCCTCGGCCGCGCCCATGATGTCGCCGAGGGGCTTTCGGCGCTGGACGTCGCTCAAGGGGCGTTCCGGCGGGTCAGCTTCGACCTGATCTATGCGCTTCCGGGCCAGTCCGCTGACGCCTGGCGGGAAGAGCTTGACCGGGCCCTGGCCTTCGGCACCGGCCATCTCTCGCTTTACCAGCTGACGATCGAACCGGGCACGCGCTTTGCGGCGATGGCGGCACGCGGCGAGCTTCAGGGGCTGGATCCGGACGAAGCGGCCTCGCTCTACGAATTGACGCAGGCGCTGACCCAGGCCGCCGGCCTTCCGGCCTACGAGATTTCGAACCATGCGCGGCCGGGCGAGGAGAGCCGCCACAATCTCGCTTACTGGCGCTATCGGACCTATGCCGGGATCGGTCCGGGCGCCCATGGCCGGCGCGGCGGTCATGCCACGCGCCGCCACCGAAAACCGGAAAACTGGCTGTCGGGCCTCGCCCGCAACGGCCATGGGATCGTCGAGGAAGAGGCGATTTCCGGCCGCGACCAGGCGGTCGAGGCGCTTCTGATGGGGCTGAGACTGAGCGAGGGCGTCGATCTCGCCGCAATTGCGCGCCATTCGGGAATCACGCCGGAGGACCTGCTCGACCAGCGATCGGTCGGTCGCCTTTCCGATCTCGGCCTGATCGCGCGCACCGGGGAACGGCTCGTGGTCACCAGCGACGGCCGGCTCCTTCTCGACCGGATCCTCGCCGAGATACTGGCCCCTTTAGCCTAGCATCGTGCGAAAAGGTGGCCCGACCTTCCGCAGTAACGAGCGACCAAACACTTGGACTTGTTCAGTCAAATCCTCGCGGTGCAGGCGAAACCGTCCGGGTGCCGCCGGGGGTCACTTCCCTTATCTCCAGCGCCCGCTCCGAAACGCCGCTTCGGTTGAAGCGAAACGCCCCGTCCACTCCGGTAAAGCCGGTCGGATCGACCAGCGCGCGCGCCGGAAAGGGCCTGCCGATCGGCCAGTCGGCCGCGACCCTGACCGCAAGCAGGACCGCGTCATAGCCAAGACTCGCCAGGCGATAGGGATTGGCGTTGTAGCGGGCGCGGTAGCGGGTCCTGAACTGGTTGAAGAGCTTGTCCGACGGCGCCGCGAACCAGGCGCCCCTCAGCGCCTGGACGGAGCCCAGGTCGGAGTCGGTCGCCCACAATTCGGTGCCGAGTATCTGCGGCTGGGGTGAGGACTGGCGAACGATCGGAACCGCCATGGCCGCGATCCGGGCGCCATCGGCGATGAGAACCGCTTCATACTGGCCCTGTTCGTTCAGCCGGGTCGAAGCCGCGCGAACGCTGGCCTGGCTGCGCTCGAACGTCTGCATTCCGACCATCCGGCCGCCGGCGCCCTCCACGGCGGCAATCATCGCCTGGCCGGAACGCTGGCCATAAAGGCCGGTCGGCATCAGTGCGCCGAAACGCTGCGCACCGCGGGACCGGGCATAGGTCACCACCCGGTCGATGGCCTGTCCGGGATTGAAACCCATGACATAGACGCCGTCACCGGCCACGCCCACGTCGTTGGAAAAGGCGATCACCGGCACATTGGCCCGGGCCGCCACCGGCGCGGCGGCGCGCACGTCGTCGGCAAGAAGGGGCCCGAGGATCAGGCCGTTGCCGTCGGCCAACGCCTCATTGGCGGCCGCGGCCCCGCCCCCGGCGGCGGTATCATAAGCGGTGATCCGGATCC
>CAZITK010000293.1:0-1801 GCA_964542145.1 uncultured Brevundimonas sp. | reverse complement strand
ACGTCGGCATCTCGGTGTCGCGCGTGGGTTCCTCGGCCCAGACCAAGGCGATGAAGAAGGTCGCCGGCAAGATCAAGGGCGAACTGGCCCAGTACCGGGAGATGGCCGCCTTCGCCAAGTTCGGCTCGGATCTTGACACCTCGACCCAGAAGCTGCTTGCCCGCGGCGCACGATTGACCGAACTCCTGAAGCAGCCGCAATATAGTCCACTGACCATGGAAGAGCAGGTCGTGTCGGTCTACGCCGGCACCCGCGGCTACCTGGACGCCGTGGCCGTCAACGACATCGGTCGTTTCGAAACCGAACTTCTGGCGCGCATCAAGTCCTCCAAGCCGGGCTTGCTTGAAGGGATCCGCATAAAGAAAGACCTCACCTCCGAACTGGAGGCGGAGTTGAAGGACGTCCTGGACGACTTCGCCAAGACCTTCGCCTGACCCTGATCACCGGATAGCGAAAGAGTAGCGCCGGATGGCCAGTCTCAAGGAAATGCGCGATCGGATCGGAAGCGTGAAAGCCACGCAGAAGATCACCAAGGCCATGCAAATGGTCGCGGCCGCCAAGCTGAAGCGCGCACAAGGTCAGGCCGAGAGCGCCCGGCCCTACGCCGAACGCATGGCCGCGGTCATCGCCAACCTGGCTGCGGGCGTGTCCGGCGACGCGGCTCCCAAGCTGCTGGCGGGCACAGGCTCCGATCAGAAGCACCTGATCGTGGTCGCGACGGCTGACAAAGGCCTGGCGGGCGGCTTTTCGACCAACGTCAACCGCGCCGCTCGTGACCGGATCAACAGCCTCCTCGCCGAAGGCAAAGACGTCCGCATCATCGCCGTGGGCCGCAAGTCTCGCGATCAATTGACCCGCCAGTTCGGCGACCGAGTCACGAAGACTTTCGAGCTGAGCGATCACAAGGTTCTGGGGCTGCCCGCCGCCCAGCCGATTGCGGAGCTGATCACCGAAGAGTTCGAGGCCGGCCGCGCTGATGTGGTCACCCTGTTCTACAGCCGCTTCAAGTCGGTGATCTCCCAGGTCCCCACCGCCACCCAGATGGTGCCGGCGGTAGTGGAGGGCGACGCCCCGCCCATCGACCTGAACGGCGCCGTCTATGAGTATGAGCCGTCCGAGGAGGAAATCCTCGAGACGCTTCTGCCGCGCAACCTGACCACCCAAATCCTTGCGGCCCTGTACGAGAACCAGGCGGGGTTTTTCGGCTCGCAGATGGCGGCGATGGATAACGCCACGCGCAACGCCGGGGACCTCATTAACGCCCTGACGCTCCAGTACAACCGCTCCCGCCAGGCCCAGATCACTACCGAGCTGATCGAGATCATCGCCGGCGCCGAAGCCATCTGATCCCGACCGACACGACATTCCGAACCGGACACACGCCATGACCGACGCCATCGCCCCCGCCAAGAAGCCCCGCGCTCCCCGCGCCAAGAAGACCGTCGCCTCGGTCGATCACACCCAAGGTGTGGCCGGCGCCCAGACCGCTGTCGCCACCGGCAAGATCGCCCAGGTCATCGGCGCCGTCGTCGACGTCGAGTTCGACGGCCACCTGCCGGCGATCCTCAGCGCCCTGACCACCGGGAACACCGACCAGAAGACGGGCGAGCCGTTCCAGCTGGTGCTCGAGGTCGCCCAGCACCTGGGTGAGAACATGGTCCGCACCATCGCCATGGACACCACCGAAGGTCTGACCCGCGGCCAGCCCGTGACCGACACCGGCAAGTCGATCCTGGCGCCGGTGGCGCCGGGCACCCTGGGCCGCATCATGAACGTGGTCGGCGACCCCATCGATGAACAG
>CAZITK010000292.1:0-1870 GCA_964542145.1 uncultured Brevundimonas sp. | reverse complement strand
TGTAGGCGTCGGTGTGACAGATGCCCGTGGCCTTGATCTCGACCAGCACCTCGCCGGCCCGCGGGCCTTCCAGATCGACCTCGATGATCTCAAGCGGACGTTTGGCTTCGAACGCGACGGCGGCGCGGGTTTTCATGGTGGGTCTCCGGCGGGTCTGATGCGAGCTTCACGCCTCGCACCGCCCGCCCCGGCTTTCAAGCCTGGGTCGGATAGCCCTGTGTCTGCCGCAGCGCTTCTGACAGGGCGATGCCTGCGCTGACGGCGAGATTCAGGCTGCGGGTTTCGGCGCGGATGGGAATCACCACCCGCGCATCGGCCGCCCGATGGACATGTTCCGGGGCCCCCGCCGTCTCCTTGCCAAACAGGAGGGTGTCGTCGTCGGCGAATTGGAAGGAATCCAGCCGTGTCGCGCCTCGGGTGGTGAATAACACCAGCCGCCCCGCCCCGCGCGCCGTCTGGAAGGCTTCCCAGTCCTCATGCACTCTCATATGCGCCAGGGGGCCGTAGTCCAGCGCTGCTCGCTTCATCGCCCTGTCATCCAGGGAAAAGCCGGTTGGCCGGATGAGCTCCAGCTTGACGCCGAAACAGGCCGTTAAGCGGATGGTCGCGCCGACGTTCTGCGGAATGTCTGGTTGAAAAAGGGCGAGACGCATTCTAAGGCCCTCATACGCGCGGGCCAGGGCCCTGTCGCGGCCTGTCTTGCGACTTGATCGCAAAACAGTCAGGGTTCGGCGGTTCTGTCGCCAGATCCGGCCGCGCCAACGATCCCAGGGGCTCGCCGTTCGGATTTTTTTGCGCCGTGATCGGCCGCCAGCTCCCTAGGCGGCCCGCGGGGGTACAGAGGTGGAATCTTGGCCGAGCAGGTCGTGACCCATGACGGCAGCCATCACGACGAGGGAGGCGGCGACGACGCCACCCGTCGCGACTTCATCCACATCGCCGCCGGCGCAGCGGCGGTCGGCGCGGGTGTGATGGCGGCCTGGCCGCTGATCAATCAGATGAATCCGGCCGCCGACACCCTGGCGCTGTCGACCGTCGAGTTCGACATGACCAAGGTCCAGGAGGGCCAGCAAGTGGTCATCCAATGGCAGGGCAAGCCGGTCTTCGTCCGCTATCGCACGGCTCGCGAAATTCAGGAGGCCGAGGCCACCCCGCTGTCGGACCTCAAGGATCCCCAGGCCGACGCCGAGCGGGTTCAGCCCGGCCGCGCCCAGTTTCTGGTGGTGGTCGGGTCATGCACGCATCTGGGCTGTGTGCCGACCTTCGGCACAGGCGACTACGGGGGCTGGTTCTGCCCTTGCCACGGGTCGCACTACGACACCTCGGGCCGCATTCGTAAGGGCCCGGCGCCGACCAACCTGTTGGTGCCGGAATACGAATTCCTGTCCGACACCAGTATCCGCATCGGCTGAGGGCGGACCGGAAAACCATGAGCGATCACGAATCCACCTACGTCCCCAAGACCGGCGTCGAGAAGTGGCTGGACAGCCGGCTGCCGATCGTCCGCTTCGGCGCCGACTACTTGTCGCTGCCGACGCCCAAGAACCTCAACTACTGGTGGACCTTCGGGGCCATTCTTGCGCTGTGCCTCGTGATTCAGATCGTGACCGGCATCGTCTTGGCCATGCACTACGTGCCGAACACGGCCATGGCCTTCGAATCGGTCGAGCGCATCATGCGGGACGTCAACGGCGGCTGGCTGATCCGCTACGTCCACTCCAATGGCGCTTCGATGTTCTTCATCGCGGTCTATCTGCACATGCTGCGCGGCCTCTATTACGGAAGCTACAAGGCGCCGCGGGAGATGATCTGGATCATCGGCTGCGTGATCTTTTTCCTGATGATCGCTACCGCCTTCTTGGGTTACGTT
>CAZITK010000291.1:0-1886 GCA_964542145.1 uncultured Brevundimonas sp. | reverse complement strand
TCGACCGCGAGGGCGTGATCCACAGCGGCCGCACCGACCTCGACGAGGCCAAGGCCCGCTACGCCCGCGACACCGCTGCGAGAACGCTGGCGGAGATCGTCGATGGCGCCGATGTGTTCCTGGGGTTGTCGGCCGGCGGCATCCTCAAGCCGGAGATGCTCGGGACGATGGCGCCGAACCCGGTGATCCTCGCGCTGGCCAACCCGTATCCGGAAATCATGCCCGAGGAGGCGCGGCGGGTCCGGCCCGACGCGATCATCGCCACCGGCCGCTCGGACTTCCCGAACCAGGTCAACAACGCGGTCTGTTTCCCCTACATCTTCCGCGGCGCGCTCGATGTCGGTGCGACCGGCATCAACGAGGCGATGAAGCTGGCTTGCGTGCATGCGATCGCCCAGCTGGCCAAGGAAGAGGCGAGCGACCTCGGCAGCGCCTACGGCGGCGAGATTCCGAGCTTCGGCCGCGACTACATCATTCCGCGTCCGTTCGACCCGCGCCTGCTGACGATCGTCGCGCCGGCCGTCGCCCAGGCGGCGATGGCGTCGGGCATCGCCTTGCGGCCGATGGCCGACATGGATGCCTACCGCGAGAAGCTCGGCCAGTTCATCCACCGCACCGGGCTGGTGATGAAGCCGGTCTACGACCGCGCCCGCGCCGACCGCAAGCGCGTGGTCTACGCCGAAGGCGAGGAGCCGGTGGTGCTGCGCGCCGTGCAGACCGTGGTCGACGAGGGCCTGGCGCGGCCGATCCTGATCGGCCGCCCCGACGTCATCAACGCCCGGATCGAGAAGCTCGGCCTGCGCCTGCGCGAGGGCGTCGACTTCGAGCTGACCAACATCAACGACGACCCGCGCTTCCCCGAGTACTGGCAGCAGTACCACGCCCTGACCGAGCGCCGCGGGGTGACCATCGACGCGGCCAAGACCCTGGTGCGCTCGCGGCCGACGCTGATCGCCGCGCTGATGGTGGAGCGCGGCGAGGCGGACGCGCTGATCTGCGGCATCGTCGGCCGCTTCCACAAGAAGCTCGGCTACCTGCGCAGCATCTTCGACTTCGACCGCGGGGTGACCGGCACCGCCGCGATGACCGGCGTGATCAACGACGCGGGCGCGTGGTTCTTCCTCGACACCCACGTGCAGTACGACCCGGGCCCGGAGCAGATCGCCGAGGCCACCATGCAGGCGTCCTACCGGCTGAAGCTGTTCGGCATCGAGCCGAAGGTCGCGCTGCTGTCGCACTCCAACTTCGGCAGCCACGACAACCCCTCGGCGCGGAAGATGCGCGAGGTCCGCGAGATCCTCGCCCGGCGCTTCCCCAAGCTGGAGGTCGACGGCGAGATGATGGCCGACACCGCCTGGAACGACGCCCTTCGCCGGCGGGTCTTCCCCAACACCACCCTGTCCGGCCGCGCCAACCTGTTCGTGCTGCCCAACCTGGACGCGGCCAACATCACCTACAACATGTTCCGGGTGGCGACCGACGGCGTGGCGATCGGCCCGATCCTGATGGGCCTGGACAAGCCGGCGCACATCCTGACCCCCGACGCGACCTCGCGACGGGTGGTCAACGTCACGGCGATCGCCGCCATGGACGCCCAGATCCGCGCCATCCGCGCGCGGTAGAATCGAACGAACCGCAATCCCCCACACAAAGAGGCGCGGCCAAGGGGCCGCGAGGCGCATGACCACGACGTACCAAAGCCCGTTCGCAGCCCTGTTCCAGGACGATCCCGATCCCGCCGAGACCCAGGAATGGATCGACTCGGTCAGCGCCGTCATCCAGAACGACGGCCCCCAGCGCGCCCACCAGCTGCTGCAGGGCATGGTCGAGGTCACCCGTCGCGCCGGCGCCCACCTGCCGTTCGCGCCGACCACCGAGTACATCAA
>CAZITK010000290.1:0-1891 GCA_964542145.1 uncultured Brevundimonas sp. | reverse complement strand
CCGGCTCGCCGTCCAGATAGGAGTCGCGGATGCGCGTCCAGCGGTCCTGGTCGGGGTGAAGGGTGTCGGTGGTTTCTTCCATCCGGCGATGATGAGGGATGCCGGGCCGGGGCCGGGGATCGGGGCGCTGGTGGGGCGGAAAGGGCCGAGCGGCGGGGCCATGTCGCTGGAGGATTGGGGGACAGGATCCCTGCCCTTCTCCCGCAAGGGGAGAAGGGCTGCGTTACGCCGCCCCGCCCTTGGCCGGTTTCGACAGGCTGTCGTCGTCGGCGGTGATCAGGCGGCCTTTCCAGCCGGGAGGCGGCAGGAACTTGCCGGACTGTTCCTCGCGCGTGCCGTGCTTGGCCATCTCGGCGGCGCGGCGACCGGCCTTCATCATGGTCTTGTGGTCGAAAAAGCTATTCATCGCGGATGGCAATCTAGCAGGCGAAGACCCTCTTCGCCACTTTCCCAAAGCTCCCAGCGGTCCACGATCGGTTTGTAGACGGTCTCAAAATACTTGCGGCTGAGAGGAAAGCGCCGGCGAAGGGTGTCTTCCGGTATCCCGTGACCGCCCCGCTCGACGCGCCGGGCGACACGGGCGATAGACGCCTCCGCCGAGGGCAGTTGCAGATAGATCAATTCGACCCGATAGCCCGTCGCCTTCCAGTCGCGGATTCGAACGGCGTGGGAACGGGTGGCCAAGGTGGTTTCGAGCACCACATCGACGCGGGCGACGAACAGGGCATCCAGCCGTTCCAGCACCAATCGCCCCGCCGCCAGATCGCGCGCAGCGCCGAGGCCGGGCAGGCCGCGCGCGACCTCATCCGGATTGACGAACTGGAACGCCGCGGCGCGCTCGCGCAGGAAGCCGTTGATGAAGGTGGTCTTTCCGGCGCCGTTCGGGCCGGCGAGGAGGACGAGCGTGGGCATGGGTGGAGGCTAACGCCCGGATTACGGCGGCGCCAGCGGCTGGCGGCGATCCGCGCGGCGCCCATATCCGCCGGATCGCTTGGGAGCACGCCATGGGCCGGACGCTGAAGATCGACTTTGTTTCGGACGTGGTGTGTCCGTGGTGCGTGGTGGGGCTGGGCGGGCTGGAGACGGCGCTCAGGCGGCTGGCGCCCGAGGGGATCACCGCCGAGATCACGTTTCGGCCGTTCGAGCTGAACCCCGACATGGCGCCGGAGGGCGAGAACATCGTCGAGCATATCGGCCGCAAATACGGCGCGACGCCGGAGCAGTCGGCCGCCAACCGCGAGATGATCCGGGCGCGGGCGGCCGAGGCCATGACCGATGACGAGGGAAACCCCTTCGAGATGCGGATGGGCGAGGACAGCCGCATCTGGAACACCTTCGACGCCCACCGCCTGCTGCACTGGGCGGGGGAAGTGGGGCCGGAGGCGCAGAGGGCGCTGAAGACCGCCCTGTTCCACGCCCATTTCACCGACAATCGCGACCTGACCGACCCCGGCGTGCTGACGGCGGCGGCGGCGCGCGCGGGGCTGGATGAGGCCGAGGCCGCCGAGGTCCTGGCCTCGGGCCGTTATGGCGAGGCGGTGCGCGCCGAACAGGCCCTGTGGCGCGGGCGCGGCATCACCAGCGTCCCAGCGGTGGTGGTCGAGGGCAAGTGGCTGATCTCAGGCGGCCAGCCGGCGGGGGTGTTTGAGGAGGCGTTGCGGAAGATGGCCAGCGCCTGATCCTCAGGCTGCCTTGCCCTTGGCCGGTTTCGACAGGCCGTCGTCGTCTGCGGTGATCAGGCGGCCTTTCCAGCCGGGGGGCGGCAAGAACTTGCCGGACCGTTCCTCGCGCGTGCCGTCGCGGGCGATGCGGGCGGCGTCGCGCCCGGCCTTGAGGACGGTTTCGGTGTCGAAGAGGCGGTTCATGACGGGCTCTTTTCTAGCAGAACGAG
>CAZITK010000289.1:0-1901 GCA_964542145.1 uncultured Brevundimonas sp. | reverse complement strand
GTTCGATCTGGCTGTAGTCGGCTGAGATCAGCACATGGCCAGGCGAGGCGACGAAAGCCTGTCTGATCTGGCGACCGGTCTCAGTTCGGATCGGAATATTCTGAAGGTTGGGGTCCGAGGAGGCCAGTCGCCCGGTCGAGGCGGCGGCCAGCTGGTAAGACGTGTGGACGCGATTGGTCTCGGCATCCATCGCCTCGATGAGCGCGTCGGTATAGGTGCCCTTCAGCTTGGACAGCTGGCGCCAGTCCAGGATGGCTCGCGGCAGCTCGTGGGTCAGGGCCAGTTCCTCCAGAACGCTGGCCACCGTGCCCCATTGACCGGACGCCGTCTTCTTGCCGCCCGGCAGGTTCATCTCGCCGAACAGGATGTCGCCGATCTGGCGCGGCGAGCCGACGTTGAACGGTCGGCCGGCCAGGCGGTGGGCCTCAGCCTCCAATTCAGCCATCCGCCGTCCGAAGGTTGAGGACAGGGATCTCAGCCGGTCGGGATTGACCCGGATGCCGGCCAGCTCCATCTCGGCCAGCACGGCCGGCATGCCGCGCTCCAGTGTCTCATAGACGGTGGTCAGCCCCTCGGCCGCGAGGCGCGGCTTCAGGATGCGCCACAGCCGCAGGGTCACGTCGGCGTCCTCGGCGGCGTAGCAGGTCGCCGGCTCCAGCTCGACGTGCTTGAAGCTCTTTTGGCTCTTGCCGGTCCCGGCAACCGACTTGAAAGCGGTCGGCTCGTAACCGAGATGCAGCCGGGCCAGTTCGTCCATGCCATGACCGTGCTCGGCGCCGTCCAGCACATAGGAGATCAGCATGGTATCCTCGATCGGGGACACGCGGACGCCGCGCCGGGCCATGACGGCGATGTCGTATTTGATGTTCTGGCCGACCTTGAGGACGGCCGGGTCCTCCAGCAGCGTCTTCAGCCGGGCCAGGGCCGTCGGCTTGTCGATCTGGGTCAGGGGCGGACGCGTGTCCGCCTCCGCGCCGAAGTCGAGGCCGCCCGAGCCCTCTAGCGGCGCGTGCTCATGGGTCAGGGGGATGTAGCAGGCGTCGTTCGGCCCCAGGGCCAGCGAGACTCCGCACAGACCCGCGTGGCTGGATGACAGGGCGTCGGTCTCGGTGTCGAACCCGACCACGCCCGCCTCGCGCGCCCGCGCGACCCAGGCGTCCAGCTCTTCCAGGGTCTGGAGACAGACGTAGGCCTCGGAGGCGAAGCTCTGGGTCTCGACCGGCGCGGCCTCCTTGGGCGCATATCGTGTGGTCAGGACCGGGGCGGAGGGCGCGCGGGCGAAGGCCGAGCCTTCCTTCTGCGGCGCCTTCCCGTCGCCGACGCGACTTCTGAGCGAACGAAACTCCATCTTGTCGAGAAAGGCGCCGAGCGCCTGGGGATCGGGATCGCGTACAGAGAAGTCTTCGATCGGCTCGGGGGCCGGGGCGTCGCAAGTCAGGCGCACCAGCTCGCGACTGAGCCGGATCTGATCGGCGAAGTTGACCAGGGTCTCGCGCCGTTTGGGCTGTCTGATCTCCTCGGCGCGGGCTAAAAGCGTATCAAGATCGCCATATTCGTCGAGCAACTGCGCGGCCGTCTTGGGACCGATGCCGGGGGCGCCCGGCACATTATCGACGCTGTCGCCGATCAGGGCCTGGAGGTCGACCATCTTGTCCGGGGTGACGCCGAACTTCTCCATCACCGCGTCCTCGGCCAGGCGACGATCCTTCATCGGGTCCCACATGACCACTCCGCCGCCGATCAGCTGCATCAGGTCCTTGTCGGAGGAGACGATCACCGCTTCGCCGCCGGCGTCGCGCGCCTTGCAGGCATAGGTGGCGATCAGGTCGTCAGCCTCGTAGCCGGGCAATTCAACGCATGGGACGCCGAACGCGGCGGTCGCCTCGCGCACCAGCGGAAAC
>CAZITK010000288.1:0-1918 GCA_964542145.1 uncultured Brevundimonas sp. | reverse complement strand
GAGGGTCGAGGGAGCTCGAATGCCGGCTACGGCCGTCTGCTTCACCCGCCGTAGTGGCGGGCCAACTGGGCAAGGCCCTGTCGCAGCAGATGCTTTCCCGAACGGCGCGGCATGGCCAGTTCGTGCTCGGCAAGACCGAGCGAGGAGCTGCGGATGCAGATGGCCTCGAGCATCGGTCGTAGCCTCGGATCGACAGCGGCCAGGGCCCGCGCCACGCGACGGGCGGCCGCCAGGCGTCCGCCATGGATGTCGCCCGACATCGCCGCGCCCGAGCCGCCGCGCGGCAGGGCGTCCCAGCGACTGGTCAGACGTTCGCCCAGGCTGGCGCGTTCGGCGTCGGCCCGCAGGCGCTCGCCGGCGGCGGCCTCCATCGCAGAGAGCCAGGGCCGTCCCTGGGCGTCCTTGCGGCGCGCCAGCCAGGCGATGGGGGACTCGCCCAGATTGGCGTTCACCGACAGCATGCGGCCGTCGGGGCCGATGACCTGGCGACGGCCGGGAATCTGGCCTGGACGGCCAGGCTCGGGCGCGGCGTCTCTGGCGGTGCGGGGTCGCCAGGCGCGGGGGCCGGCCGCGATCAGACCAGGGCTGTCGGCGATCTCGCGAAAGACGACATCATCCAGGGTCATCGCCGGGCGACGGCGTCGATCGGGATTGAGCCGAAGCGCATAGGCCCCCGCCCCGGCCTCGATCCAGGCGCCGGGCCGGGCCAGCAAACGCCGCGCACGATGCGCGGTGTTGTCGATGAGGCCGCTCATGGCATGGCTCCGGTGCAGCCGTCGTCCTCAACCAGGCGAATGGCCTCCTCCAGCCGGGTCATCAGCCCATCAAAGGTGGCATCGTCGCGCTGGTCCTCGGCCCAGCGACAGGCCACGCCGACCGTCGAGCGGTCGCAGCCCATGGCGCGGGCGACGCGCTGCAGCGGCCAGTCGAACGACACGCGGATCAGATAGATGGCGGCCCGGCGGGCGGCGCAGATCCGACCGTCGCAGCGCCGGGCGCTGACCAGCTTGTCGCGCGGCGCATCGAAAGCGAGCGCGGCCAGGCAGATCACCGTCGCCGCGCGATCTCGGTCGCGTCGCAGCGTCACCGCCCAAGGTTCAAACCCGTCCTCTCGCTTGTCCATGCCGTCGCTCCTCGCCAGACCCTGTGTCGAGGCGAAGGATAGGCGCCCGCTCAGGTGATGAGGATAATATTCCTATTTCCGGCGTCTGAATCGGTCGTAGGCAAGGCGGCGCGGAACTATGGTTTGACGATGGTTGGGGATTAGCGCGCCGGCGTGCTCGGTGCGGGGTCCACGCTTGTCCCTTCGGCGACCAATTTTTTCTCTCGTCATCCCGGAAGGCGCGTCAGCGACTATCCGGGACGAGGATGGATGCGGCATGCCTTGTCCCGTCTCGTCGCTGACGCGTCGTCCGGGATGACAAGCGGCTCGAGTGCAACGGCGCCTTGCCTTCGCGACGGCCAAGGATGCGGCCTGCCGAGCCATGGCGAGCGCGCCTCAGCCCTTCTGGGCGTAACCCAGGCGCTGGTTCAGCTTTTCCAGCAGGTCGACAGCCGCCTCGGCGATGACCGTTCCGGGAGGATAGACGGCGGCGACGCCGGCGTCGAGCAGGGGCTGGACGTCCTGGGGCGGGATGACGCCGCCGACCACCACCATGATGTCCTCACGACCCAGCTTCCTGAGTTCCGCAAGGAGTTCGGGGGCCAGGGTCAGGTGCCCGGCCGCAAGCGACGAGGCCCCGACCACATGGGCGCCGCTCTCCACCGCCCGGACGGCGGCCTCGGCCGGGGTTTGAAACAGCGGGCCGGCCTCGGCGGCGAAGCCCAGGTCGCCATAGGCCGAGGCGATGACCTTCTGGCCCCGGTCGTGGCCGTCCTGGCCCAGTTTGGCGACCAGGATGCGGGGCGGACCGCCGTC
>CAZITK010000287.1:0-1923 GCA_964542145.1 uncultured Brevundimonas sp. | reverse complement strand
ATATCGACGAGGAAGAGCTCCAGGCCTGCGACCACACGATCCTGGAGATCGCCAACCGCCTGGAGCCGCGCGGCTATTCCTCGCGCGAGTTCATCTGGGAGATGGGCAAGTGGCTGTCGGAAGGGAACGCCAAGAAGCCCGGCAGCCTGATCCAGACCGCCTATGAAGAGGGCGTGCCGATCTTCTGCCCCGCCTTCGTCGACAGCTCGGCCGGCTTCGGCCTGGTCAAGCACCAGAAGGAGCGCGCCGCCGCCGGCCAGCCGTATATGATGCTGGACGCCATCGCCGACTTCCGCGAATTGACCGACATCAAGATCGCGGCGGGCGTCACCGGCCTGTTCATGGTCGGCGGCGGTGTGCCCAAGAACTTCGCCCAGGACACGGTCGTCTGCGCCGAGATCCTCGGCGTAGAGGCCGAGATGCACCGCTACGCCGTGCAGATCACCGTCGCCGACGTGCGCGATGGCGCCTGCTCGTCCTCGACGCTCAAGGAAGCGGCGTCCTGGGGCAAGGTGCAGACGACCCACGAGCAGATGGTCTATGCCGAAGCCACCACCGTGGTGCCGCTGATCGGATCGGACGCCTATCACCGCGGCGCCTGGAAGAGCCGCGAGAAGCCGCGCTGGTCCAAGCTGTTCGACAAGGCGTGATCGAAGCGAGATGGGGTCCGAAGCGATCCGGGCCCCATCTCGATTACGGAACCGTCGCGATCGGCGGGGATTTCATGTGGCGAGAAGGACAACGCCATGACCGACGATCCCCAGTCCGAGACTGACGAAACCAGGGAAGCCGAGACCGCGGGCGAAAAGCCCGACCTGGGCCATCGTCCAGACGCCCTGGCCGAGGCGCTATCAGGGTCCAACGTCGGCTCCGACACGCGGGCGGGTTCCCTGCGCGGGGGCTCGGCGTCCGGGTCGGACGACGATCCAGACCAACAGGCCATTGACGCGATGCTGGCCTCAGAGGGCAAGGCCTCGGCCGACGCGCCCCAGCGTGATGAGGGCGGCGCGAACGGCGATTCCAGCGTCAACAACGTCGGCCGTCGCGCCAAGGACGATGGCGCCAAGGACGCGGACGCCGCCAGCGGGTGAGCATCGCGGCGCCTTGCAGGCACGCCCCGCATCCGCCACGGTGACGGATCAGAACAGACGCCCAGCAGGGTCGTGGAATAGGCCATGGGGATGAAACATCGTGACCGTCTGGCCATGGCGGCGGCGTTGGCGCTCGGCCTCGCAGCTTGCGGCGGCGGAGCCGAGGACGCCGAAGCGACGACGGAAGCCACCGATCAACCTGCGGAGCAGGGAGCGGCCTCGGCAGGCGAGGCGCCGGCAGACCGGGCGGCTTCGGCCGCTGAAGCGGGCGTTCCGGCCAGCGCCGACGCGCCCGCCTTCGCGGTGATCTATCCCGGCGGCGCGCTAGCGGAGACCGACGCCGAGGCGCCAGTCGCCACCGGCGTGAGCTACACCGTGGCGGCCACGCCGGATCAGGTGCTCGACTTCTACCAGGCCGAGGCGGCCAATGCGGGTCTGAGCCCAGTGATGGCCTTGCGCCAGGGCGAGCGAGGCGGCTTCGGCGCCATGTCGGCGACGACCGGCGAAAGTCTGGACGTCTGGGCTGAGGCCGTCGGGGCCGAGCAGACCCGCGTCACCCTGAGTTGGCACGCGGGGGGCGACTAGACACCGGCCAGCGGCGCTGATGTGACGCCGCGCGCTGACGGCATCGTCCTTCGTGGGTTGGGAACGGGGACATGCTGGTGACGGCCTCGAGAAAGAGACGCCGACCGAGCCGAAGCGGAGGCGTGTCTCGAGGCGATCGCTTCGCTGTTCGCGCCGCGTGTGTCCGCCTGACGCTTGCCCCCCAATACCCCGCGCGTTACGGGACAGAGGAACGCCGCGATATTCATCACAGGGTGAAAAGGGAGCG
>CAZITK010000286.1:0-1936 GCA_964542145.1 uncultured Brevundimonas sp. | reverse complement strand
CCTGCCCGCCTATCCAGAGCGCGACCCCGCGCCTGATCGGCTACTTCTCGGACCAGGTGCCAATCCTTGGCGGCCCTCAGGTCCGGGTCTCACGCACGGGCGACCGCTTCGCCATCGACGTGACGACCTTTCCGGCCCGATACAGCGAAGAGGGCCGGATCATGCTCTCACGCCTGTTGCGGGGCATGACCGACACCGTAGTCCTGGCCTTTCCCGAGCCCGGCATGACGGGGATGGACTTCGGAACGCCGCTGGTCGCAGCCGGGGCAGGGGGGCAGGGCCTGCCCGTCACGGGTTTGGGCGCCGGCCGCGTCGTGCCCGAGGGCAAGTTCCTGTCGGTCATCGTGGGCGGTCAGCGATACCTCTACCAGACGGCGGGCGCCGTCACGGCCAACGGGTCGGGCGCTGCTGTCCTTCCGATCTATCCCGGCCTTCGCCGCATTCCCCCCGTGAGCGCCGTGGTCGAGCTTTCCCGGCCGAAGATCGAGGGCTTTGTCCAGGGCAATGAGCAGTCCTGGCAGGTCAGTCGGTCCAAGTTTCTCCCGTTCTCTTTTTCCATTGCGGAGCGCGCCTGATGCCGATGTCTCCAGCCATGTTGGCCGCGCTGCAAGCCCATAACCCGGTGCTGATCCATCTGCTGCGGATCGAGCTTCCGGGCCACACGATCAGACTGGTGGACGGCTCGGTCGAGGTGGCCTGGGGTGCGGAAGCCTTCCGGGGAGAAGACCCGGAGTTCGGGGCCATTGCCGGGTTCGGAGACTTCCAGGAGTCGGAGGGCACCGAGGCCCCGCGCCAGACCGTTCAGCTTCTCACGAACAACAATGCGGCCCTGTCTCGTCTGACCGAGGCCGGGGCGCAAGGATCGCCGGTCAGCATCTACGCCGCCGCCTACAGCCGGCAGACGGGCCAGATCATCGGCGCGCCCGATCCCCGCTTCGTCGGCGAACTGGACGACGCCACCTGGTCGGTTTCCAAGAACTCGACCCTGCTGGAACTGGAGCTTGCGACGGTTTGGGAGCGGCTGTTTGATGACAACGAGGGCCACCGCTGGAACCACACGTTCTGGACCTACCTGTTCGGCGCCAACGCGCGGGCCTTTGAGGGCATGCCGAACGTCGGCGAGCAGATGTATTGGGGCTATCATGGGCCGTCCAAGGGCTCGGGCGGGTCCAGTTATGGGGGCGGGGGCTCCACAGGCGGCGGTGGCGGCCTGGGTGGCGGCGAAGTCCAGCGGGAAGTTTACTAGCCCGTGTCGGAACTAGAACTGAGGGTCGCGGCCACGTCCGCCACCTTCGACCGGTTCAATGGCCAGCCCCTGGTGCTCGGCAAGACCGATTGTGCCCGCATGGTGGCGTTCCACCTGAAGCAACTCGGCTTCAAGCCGTCGCTGCTGAAGGGCGGGGCCTATTCCACGCCTGTAGGCGCCCGGCGCGCTCTGCAACGGCTGGGCGTGTCGAGCCTGTCCGAGATCATGGATCGACATTTCCCGCGCCTGGAGAGCCCTGCTGCTGCCCGCACCGGCGATATTCTGGCGGGGCCTTCCGAGGGCGAGATGGGCGACGCCATGGCGATCCGCCTGCATCGGGATAACGCGCTCGGCTTCCTTGATGGTGTCTGCGGCGAGGTCGTCATGCACCAATACGTCGCGGCCTGGAGGGTTGTGTAATGCCGCAACTTGTCCCGGCCGCAGCAGCGTGGGCCGCCGCCGCCTGGTCGTCCGCCGTGACCGTAACGGCTGGAGCCCTAGCCAAGGTCGGGGCCGTGACCTTGCTGGGCGAGGGCGCGACTATCGCCCTGGCCGGGGGTATCCTCAAGACCGGCGCCATGCTGGGCCTGTCTGCCGCCTCCGCCGCCCTGATGCGCCCGAACACGCCCTCGACCGGCACGGTTCTGGACTTCAAGCCGGACCCCAAGGCCCCGATCCGTGGCGCGATGG
>CAZITK010000285.1:0-1940 GCA_964542145.1 uncultured Brevundimonas sp. | reverse complement strand
TGAGCACCTTGTCCCAGAGGCGGTTCACGCCCTGCCCATCGACCAGACGACGGCCGGCGGCCGACATGGCGGCGCGCGCCTCGGCGTCGCTGTTCAGTTCGATCAGGGTCCGATCCAGACGCGCGTCCAGATCGTCGGCGTCCCACCATCCCAGTGACCGGCCCGCGCCTGTCGTTGGCCACACCTGCATGTGTTTCGACTGGTTGTCGGCGACCCCGACCAGAAGGGCGGGGCAGCCACAGCAGGCCAGTTCGTAGAGTGTCTGACCGGCGGCCGTGACGGCGATGTCGGCGTCCAGCATGCGATCCCGCATCTCGGCCGCGCTCAACCCGCGATGCGCCGCAAGACCAGGGAGAGGGGAGGGGTCGGAAGCCGCCGCGCCGAGGATCAGATCGACCCTGGCGTGGGGCAGGCGGTCGAGGACGATCCGCGACAGACGTTCGCCCAGCCCTCGGTGGTCGACACCGCCCAGCACGACCAGAACAGTCCGGACCGCCTCAGCCGCAGACCGTTCCGACAAGGGCCAGAACGCCGGCCGCAGCGGATGCCATGACGGCCCGGTCAACCATTCGGCGTCGCCCCGTCGGCTCACCGGACCCGGCGCGCTGTGAACCACGATGCCCATCGGGTAGTCCAGACGCTCGAGGTCATCGATGAAGATCCCGCCCGTGGGGGCGAGCGCTACATAGGTTTCTTGCGGCGCCGAATAGGAATCGATCAGGACATAACCGCCGGGCGCGGCCGGAGGCGAACCCTGCCAGGCCGCGTAGTCCGCGCGCTCTGCCTCCAGAACGGAGTGAGCGGCGTCGTCCCCGTCGACCACCCAGGCGACCTCGCCACCTCGCCGCCGCCAACCCTCCGCATAGGCCTGACATCGCGTCAGATGCCCCATTCCGCGCGTGCGATCTCCCTCGGTGAAGATGGTCAGCGTGCGGCCGGACAGGCTCACGACCGGTCCCGACCCAGGGCGTGCTTCAGCTCCGCCAGCCGCCAGTCCGCCTCGGTGTCGATGTCCTGCACCTCCATTTCGTCCAGGACCAGGCTGGCGACCCGGCTGGACAAAATGGGCAGGCGTCTGCGGATGGTGTCGCGTCGCAGCCAGTAGAACTGGCCGGCGTCGTGATAGCGGGGCTCCAGATCCTGGGACCGCGTCGCATAGGCGCCCGGATCGATCATGCTGGTGGCGCCGTCCGCCTGGCGCGCCAGCGCCCGCTGGATGGGCGAGCCGAAGGCCACCACAGGGAAGACGGCGTCCCAGTCACCCGCCTGCATGAGATCAAGTCCTTGCCGCAACCGCGTCGTCGTCGTCAGGGCCGCCGTGGCCAGGAGACAGCAGATCAGGTCCGGATCGTCGCCGCTCTCGGCCAGACGGTCCTGCACCTCACCCAGGACATCGATCAGCCCCGTGTGGTCGTCGGCCGTGGCCGCGCTGCGCAGAAAGGGGACCTCGGCGCCGGCGTCACGCGCCGTCGCCGCGATCTCCTCGTCGTCCGTCGAGACGATCACCCGCGTGAACAGACCGCTTTCGCGTGCCGCCTGGATCGGCCAGGCGATCATCGTCCGTCCGGCGAAGGGCCGGATGTTCTTGCGGGGGATGCGCTTTGAGCCGCCGCGCGCCGGGATGATGCAGACGGCCATCCGATCAGCCGAGCGCGCGCACGGCGGCGACGACCCGGTCCTGATCCGCGTCGGTCATGGCCGGATAGAGGGGCAGGGAGAGACAGCGGTCGTAATAGGCCTCGGCCCGGGGCTGGTCGCCGGACGCCGTGCCGTAGGTCTCCCGATACCAGGGCTGGGTATGGACCGGGATGTAGTGGACCTGACTGCCGACCCCGGCCTGCGCCAACCGGGCTATGACCTCGGCACGGGTCAGGCCGATGCGCTTGAAGTCGATGCGGACCACGAACAGGTGATAGCAGACGGTCTGATTGCCCGCGTCG
>CAZITK010000284.1:0-1952 GCA_964542145.1 uncultured Brevundimonas sp. | reverse complement strand
AGTAGTCATCCTCGACGTCCCCCTGATCGGCGACGTTGGCAGGGCCCAGCTGGCATATTACCCCACGGTGACGCGAGAGCCCTTCCACCATCCCGGCCGGATCACCGACCGCATCCGCTCGGGCGACTATTTTCGGGACCTGGGCCTGGACGGCGGTTTCGACCCCACCCGCGACCGGGTCATGCTGTGCGGCTCCATGGCCATGATCAAGGAGACGGCGGGCCTGCTGGAAGGCTTCGGCCTCAAGGAGGGCTCCAACGCCGAGCCCGGCGAGTTCGTGCTGGAACGGGCCTTCGTCGGATGAGCCGCGCCCCCCTTTCGGTCGCCATCGACCCGCGCACCGCGCCGGAAGACGCCACGTCAATGGCCCAGGTGCGCCAGGGCGTCGACGCCCTGGACCGCGCCCTGGTCACGCTGCTGGCCGAGCGTCAGCGCTACATGGACGCCGCGGCCCGCATCAAGCCCAGCCGCGACGTTGTCCATGACGACGCCCGGATCGAGGACGTGGTGACCAAGGTGCTGGCCGCCTCCGGCCCCGCCGGCCTGTCGCCCGAGATCGCCGAGCCGGTGTGGCGCACCCTGATCGCCTGCTCGATCGCCCACGAGTTCCAGACCTGGGACCGGACCCGAACCTAACCCCTCAAGCCCCTCAGCATCACCTCGTGGCGCCAGGCGGCGACGTCGGCCAGCGCCCGGTCGAGCTCCAGCCGCACCCGCTCCAGCGCCGAGTGATGGGCCGGGGGCTCGGCCGCCTCGGCCGCCGCGCCCGCCTCGGCCAGGGCCCTCGCCCCGATCCCGGCCGCCGCCCCGCGCAGGGTGTGGGCCGCGTCGCGCCAGGCGTCGCCGGAGGGGTCCAGCATCCCGGCCCACAGCTCCGCCTGCTGGACGAACAGGCCCAGCACCTCCTCGCCTACGTCCGCGTCGCCGGCGGTCATCGCCTCCAGCACCCCGAAATCGACCGCCCCCGACAGATCGCGCCTGGCCATCGCCGCCTCTCCCCCGCTGTGTCGCCCGCGACCTTAGGACACGCGGCCCGAAAGACCAGCCCGCCCAGACGCGGCTTGCGCGACCGGGCCGGAGACAGTATGTGGAGCGCCCTTCGGACGGCCCGCCGCCCGAAGCGCCGATGGACCGGGTGATTAGCTCAGTTGGTAGAGCAGCTGACTCTTAATCAGCGGGTCGTAGGTTCGAACCCTACATCACCCACCATCGTCCCTTCCTGACATCGACAGCGCGAGCGCCGCCTCTGGGGCGTGGGGGGACGTCTGGTCGTGCGCACGGCGCCTTTCGCCCTGCTCGCGGAGCATGGGCGACAGGGCGGACATGGCGCGCACGGCGTCGGCCAGCTCGGGATGGGCGGCCAGTTCGGCCTCGAAAAAAAATGAGTCCAGGGAGTCCAGCTGGTCGTAGAGGCTTTCGGATTCGTCAAGCGGATCAGGGGTTTCTGGCGGCGCCGGCGCGGCGGCGGTGTTGGACTCCGCTTCAGACTCGCGGCCGACGGGCGCCGGGGAGTCCAGCGCCCGTCGCTCGGCCACGAACTCCGCGCCTTCGAGGCGTTCGCGGCGGCGCTGGGCGGCCTCGATGGCGTCGTCCAGGGCCTGGGTGCGGTTGGGGGCGTGGCGGATCTGGTCGTAGCGTTCGCGCCGGGCGAAGTCGGTCAGCTGCTCCACCGCCTTCATCCAGCGGAGCGTCCCCAGGGGGTCGCCCGCCGTCACCGCGCGGCGCAGGTGGGCGCGGGCCTGGATGACCAGGAGGTCGGGATCGAAGGGGGCGTCGTCGGCCGCCCCCTCCTCCGGCTCCGCCTCGGTCGGCTGATCACAGCGGCGCCAGCCCTCGCGCTTGGCCCGGGCGCGGAAGGTGGACAGGGCGATGCCGAAATTCCGGCACACGCTCCAGGCCGGCTCGCCGTCCAGATAGGAGTCGCGGATGCGCGTCCAGCGGTCCTGGTCGGG
>CAZITK010000283.1:0-1959 GCA_964542145.1 uncultured Brevundimonas sp. | reverse complement strand
ACCGTCAGGCCGCCGATCTTGAGGCTGGGCTGGCCGATGCCGACGGGGACGCCCTGGCCGGCCTTGCCGCAGGTGCCGACGCCGGGGTCGAAGTCGAAGTCGTTTCCGATCATGGTGATGTTGGACATCACCGTCGCCCCGTCGCCGATCAGGGTGGCGCCGCGCACCGGGCGGGTCACCCGGCCGTCCTCGATCAGATAGGCCTCGGTGCACTGGAAGACGAACTTTCCGTTGGTGATGTCCACCTGGCCGCCGCCGAAATTGACCGCATAGAGCCCGCGCTTGGTCGAGGCGATCATCTCCTCCAGCGAGCCCGAGCCGCCTTCCATGAAGGTGTTGGTCATGCGCGGCATGGGCACGTGAGCATAGGACTGGCGCCGTCCGTTGCCGGTGGCCGTCTGGCCCATCAGCCGGGCGCTCATCCGGTCGTGCATCAGGCCGACCATGATCCCGTCCTCGATCAGCACGGTGCGGCCCGTGGGCGTGCCCTCGTCATCGACGCTGAGCGAGCCGCGCCGGCCGGAGATGGAGCCGTCGTCGACCACCGTGACGCCCGGCGCCGCCACCCGCTTGCCCATCATGCCGTTGAAGACCGACGAACCCTTCCGGTGAAAGTCGCCCTCGAACCCGTGCCCAACCGCCTCGTGCAGCAGCACGCCGGGCCAGCCCGGCCCCAGCACCACGTCCATCTCTCCGGCCGGACAATCGACGGCCTCCAGATTGACCAGGGCCTGGCGCAGGGCCTCGTCGGCCTGGGCGCGCCAGCGCTCGGGCGCGACGAAGGTCTCGAAGGTCGAACGCCCGCCGGCCCCCGTGCCCGCGCTCTCGCGCCGCCCGTCCTTTTCCACCGTCACCGCGATATTGACCCGCACCAGCGGCCGGACGTCGCGAAAAGACCGTCCGTCGCCCCTCAGGATCTCGACATGGCGGCGCTCGCCGACCAGCGAGGCCGAGACCTGAACCACGCGCGGGTCCCTGGCCCGGGCATAGGCGTCGATCTCCTGCAGCAGGGCGATCTTCTCGGCGAAGTCCGGCGCGGCCAGGATGTCCTGATCGCCATAGAGCTTCTGGTTGGTGGCGCGCGGGGCCTCGGCGGCGACGCCGGAATAGCCGCGCTTGGCCAGGGCGGCGGCGTCGGCCGCGCGGCCGATGGCGGCCTCGGAAATCTCGTTGGCATGGGCGTAGCCGGCGGTCTCATTGGCGACGACGCGCAGGCCAAAGCCCTCTGTGGCGTCATAGTTGGCCGCCTTCAGCCGGCCGTCGTCGAAGAGCAGGGCTTCGCTCTCGGACCGCTCCAGGAACAGCTCCCCGTCGTCCGCGCCGTCCAGCGCCCCTTTCAGCAGGCCCAAGGCGCGATCGGGATCGACGCCGGCGTGGTCAAGGATGGGCGGGGTCGGCACATGAGCGGTCATGACCGAAAGGTAGGGGCTCGCCGGCCCCGCGTCATCCCCACCGCGCCGTCAGACCCGCTCGAACTCCAGGAAGATCGGCGGGGTGTCGCCCAGTCGCTTTTCCTCATAGCGGGTGACCACGTGATCTTCCGGGGCTGTACGCCAGTCATCGGCCGTCTCGGCTGACCAGCGGAGCCCTGGCGTCCGCTCCAGCCGCTCCAGGGCCCAGGCCGCATACTCCTTCCAATCGGTCACGAACCTGAGATGCCCGCCGGGCTTCAGCAGGCGCGCGATCTCCACGGCTGTCTCATCCTGGATCAGGCGCCGCTTGCTGTGCCGCGCCTTGGGCCAGGGGTCGGGGAACAGGATCATCACCCGGTCCAGCGACGCGTCGGGCAAGGCGGCCATGATGTCGCGGGCATCCCCGGGATGCAGCCGCACGTTTTGAAGGTCCCGGTCCTCGATATGCCGCAGGGCGGAGCCGACACCGTTCAGAAAGGGCTCGCAGCCGATCATCAGGGCGCCGGGATGGCGCGCCGCCTGTTCGGCCAGATGCTCGCCGCCGCCG
>CAZITK010000282.1:0-1974 GCA_964542145.1 uncultured Brevundimonas sp. | reverse complement strand
CCCGGATCGGCAGTCGGCCCTGGAGCTCGGGCAGAAGGTCGGAAGGCTTGGCGACGTGAAAGGCGCCCGAGGCAATGAACAGCACATGGTCGGTCTTCACCGGCCCGTATTTGGTCGAGATGGTGGTGCCCTCGATCAAGGGCAGCAGGTCGCGCTGAACCCCCTCACGCGAAACGTCGGCGCCACGCGCCTCGGACCTGGCGGCGACCTTGTCGATCTCGTCCAGAAATACGATGCCTTCCTGCTCGGCCAGGGTGACGGCCTCGCGGGTCAGGCTGTCCTGGTCCAGCAGCTTGTCGGACTCTTCCGTGATTAAGGGATCCACCGCCGCCTTGACCGTGGTCTTGACCGTCTTGGTGCGGCCGCCGCCCATCTTGCCCAGGATTTCGCCAAGATTGATCATGCCGACACCGCCCTGACCCGGCATGTCCAGCCCCTGCAGCGGCGAGGCGGTGTCCGCCAGGGCGATCTCCAGTTCTTTGTCGTCCAGTTCGCCCGCACGGAGCTTCTTCCTGAACGAATCCTTGGTGGCCGCCTGCGCGCCGGCGCCGACCAGGGCGTCGAGGATGCGGTCCTCCGCCGCCTTCTCCGCCTGGGCGCGAACGCCGGCGCGGCGCTGGTCGCGGACCATCAGCATCGCCGCCTCGACCAGGTCCCGCATGATCTGGTCCACGTCGCGACCGACATAGCCGACTTCGGTGAACTTGGTGGCCTCGACCTTGAGGAAGGGCGCGCCGGCCAGCCGGGCTAGACGCCGGGCGATTTCGGTCTTGCCAACGCCGGTGGGGCCGATCAGCAGGATGTTCTTGGGCGTGATCTCGTCGCGGATGTCGTCAGGCGCGCGCTTCCTGCGCCAGCGGTTGCGCAGGGCCACCGCCACGGCGCGCTTGGCGTCGTCCTGGCCGACGATGAAGCGGTCTAGCTCGGAAACGATCTCGCGGGGGGACAGGTCGGTCACGGGGCCTCGGTCATGCGATGTGAAGAGGCGGCATATGGGGCGGGCGCCCGGTGGGGTCCAGAAGCGCGGGCCCCGCCTGCCCATCCGAACCGTCACCCCCGGCCTTGTGCCGGGGCACCATACGCTCGGAATCGGACGGGTGAGCGCAAGCCGCGAAACCTCCGTCTATGGACCCCCGTGACAAGCAGGGGGGTGACGAGCGTGATCACCTCGACGTTCAGCCACCCTGCTCGCGCTTGATGTCCGGCGGTGTGGCCTCGTCGGTCAAGATGCGGACGGCTTCGTCCAGGGAGACGACCTCCTGAGCGTGGCTGCCCAGGCGCCGCAAGGCGACCGTGCCCTCTTCGGCCTCCTTCCTGCCGACCACAGCGATGACCGGGACCTTGCCGACCGAGTGTTCGCGGACCTTGTAGCCGACCTTTTCGTTCCTGAGGTCGGTCTCTACGCGAAGACCGGCGGCCTTGAGTTGAGCTGCGACCTCCTTGGCATAGGAATCGGCGTCCGAGGTGATGGTGGCGACCACCGCCTGAGTCGGCGCCAGCCACAGGGGAAAGGCGCCGGCATAGTTCTCGATCATGATGCCGATGAACCGCTCGAAGCTGCCCAGGATCGCCCGGTGCAGCATCACCGGCCGATGCTTGCCGCCGTCTTCACCGACGTATTCCGCGTTCAGACGCTCGGGCAGGACATAGTCCAGCTGGATGGTGCCGCAGGTCCATTCGCGGCCGATGGCGTCCTTGACCACGAAGTCGAGCTTGGGCGCATAAAAGGCGCCGTCGCCCTCGGTGACCACCGGCTCGGTCCCTGCGGCGCGGGCTGCCTCAGCCATCTGGGCTTCGGCCTTGTCCCAGAAGGCGTCGTCGCCGGCGCGGACCTCGGGCCGGGTGCCCAGGCTGATGTAGGCGGTCTGCATGCCGAGGTCGGCGTGGACGCTGTGGGCCAACTCGATGAAGTCGGCTGTTTCCCGGACGATCTGGTCCTCGCGGCAGAAGATGTGGGCGTCGTCCTGGGTGAAG
>CAZITK010000281.1:0-1976 GCA_964542145.1 uncultured Brevundimonas sp. | reverse complement strand
GTCGGCTGGCGCGACATGGACGGGAGGCCCGTCTCGTGAAGGAGCCGCCCCGCGTCCTGATCGTCGAGGCCCGCTACTACGACGCCCTGGCCGATGCCCTGCTGGAAGGCGCGAGAGAGGCGCTGCTGCTGGCCGGGGTGCAGGTGGATGTCGTGACCGTGCCGGGCGCGCTGGAGATTCCGCCGACCATCGCCATGGCCGACGACGCCGCCCGCCTGCCGACCGCGCCGCGCTATGACGGCTATGTGGCCTTGGGCGTGGTGATCCGCGGCGAGACCTATCATTTCGAGGTGGTCTCGGATCAGTCGGCCGCCGGCATCATGCAACTGGGCCTCAAGGGCCTGGCCATCGGCAACGGCGTGCTAACGGTCGAGAACGAGAGTCAGGCCTGGGCCCGGGCCCGCGCTACCGAGAAGGACAAGGGCGGGGACGCGGCGCGCGCCTGTCTCGCCCTGATCGAAACCAAACGTCGCCTGCGTATGGGCCTGGGATCCCAGGCTCTCGGCGACCGGAGCATCTGATGGCCGCCAACGATCTTTCCGCCGTCATGGCGCTGCTGAACGAGGCTGAGGCGGCCAAGCGCGACGAGCCCGCGCTGGACTCGCGCCAGCGCCGCGCCCGCACCGTCGCGCGCCTCGCCGCCGTCCAGGCTCTGTATCAGATGGAGCTGGCCGGGGAGGGGGTGGAGACCGTCATAACCGAATTCTCCAACCACCGCTTCGACGCCGATATCGAGGGCGAGATGCTGGCCCAGGCCGATGAAGAATTCTTCGCCGAACTGCTGCGCGGTGTGGTCGAGCATCAGCGCGATCTGGACGGCAAGGTCACCGCGCGGCTGGCCTCCAACTGGCGGCTGGAGCGGCTGGACGCCACCCTGCGCGCCCTGCTCCGCTGCGGGGCGTGGGAGCTGGCGCATCGGCCTGACGTGCCGCGCGAGGTGGTAATCGACGAGTATGTCGAACTGGCCAAGGCCTTCTTCGACCCGGCCGAGGCAAAATTCGTCAACGCCGCCCTGGACGGGGTGGCGCGCGACGCCCGGGGCTGAGCGACGTGCGTGCCGAGGGAGCCGATTCCGGCCCGGTCGATGAGTTCGACACCATCGCCCTGTTTCGCCCCCTGGCGCATCCGGAGTGGGCGAGGGGACTGGCTGACGACGTGGCGGTGCTGCCGACCCGGCCGGGCTTCGACCTGGTGATGACCAAGGACGCCATGGTCGAGGGCGTCCACTTCCTGCCCGATGATCCGCTGGATGGTGTGGCTCGCAAGCTGGTGCGAGTGAACGTCTCGGACCTGGCCGCCAAGGGCGCCGAGCCCTTCGGCTATCTGCTGGCCTGTCACTGGTCGGAACGCTGCAACCAGGCGGCGCGCCAGGCCTTCGTCGAGGGCCTGGCGATAGATCAGGCGCGCTATGGCGTCAGCCTGCTGGGCGGCGACACCGTCTCCACGCCCGGTCCGGCCAGCTTCTCCCTGACCCTGCTGGGCTGGGCCCCGAAGGGGCGGGTTCCGTCTCGCGGGGGGGCCAAGCCCGGCGACATCGTCATGGTCACCGGTCAGATCGGCGACGGCGTTCTGGGTCTCAAGGCCCTGCGCGGCGAGATCACCCTCGACCTCGACCGGCTGACGACGCTCAAAGCCCGCTACCGCATCCCGGAGCCGCCCATCGCCTTCGCGCGGGTCGTCCAGGCCCACGCCACGGCCTCGCTTGACGTGTCCGACGGCCTGATCGCCGACCTGGGTCACATCGCCACGGCCAGCGGCGTCGCCATCGAGATCGCGCTAGAGCGCCTGCCTCTATCGACAGCAGGCGCGGCCTGGCTGGACGGCCGGGTCGATCCCATGTCGGCCCTGGTCGAGCTGGCCACCGGCGGCGACGACTATGAGATCGCCTTCACCGTTCGTCCCGGCGCCGAAGAGGCGGTGCGTTGCGAGGCAGAGCGCCGGCTGATCCGCGTCGCGACGATCGGCCGCGTCGTCCC
>CAZITK010000280.1:0-1977 GCA_964542145.1 uncultured Brevundimonas sp. | reverse complement strand
CGCCGCCAGGCCGCCCTCGCCCGAAAACGCGGCCCGCCGTGACCCCCTTGGCGCGTCGCCGCCTGAACCCTTGCGTGCAGACCCGCGGCCTCTAGTCTCGACGCCCCAGTGTTTCGGCGGCGGACCCTTCAGCCATGCACTCCCCTTCCCGACGCCCGGCGGTCCAAGGGCTGATCGGAGGCGCGCTCGTCGTCCTCGTGACGACCATCGTGGCCGCCGCCGCCTTTCTCTGGTGGGCCTTCACCTCGCCGCCCTATCAGCCGCAGACCCCGGCCGAGCAGGCGGCTTACAACCTCGAGGTCTATGACGCGGTCTGGGAAAGGCTCGAGCGCCACCACTACGATCCCGCCTTCGGGGGCGTGGATGTCCAGGGGCTGCGCCGCGAGCATCGGCCGCTCGCCGAAACCGCCGGCTCCACAGCCGAGCTTTACGCCGCGGTGCTCAATCCCTTGCTGGATCGGCTGGGGCCGTCGCACCTTCACGCCGAGCCGCCGGCGAACGTGGAATGGGCGGGCGTCAAGTTCAGAATGCCCATGCAGCGCCGAGGTCGCGATCCCTTGCCCTTGGGCCCAGGTCAGTCAGGCCATGGCCTGGTCTTGGCGTGGGTTGGCGACGCCTCCGTTGTCCAGACGGTGCGCCGGGGCTCTGCGGCCGAGCGGGCCGGCATCCAGCCCGGACAGCGATTGGAACTGCAGACCTTCCAGAGCGCCGACCCGGACAGGGGTCACCTCCTCAATCGGGGCGTCTTTCTAACCGAACGCCAAGCCGGCGAAGAGCGACAGATCGTTCTGGAGTGGCCCGATGTCGCCCCGCCGCCCGAGCGCCTGGCTCGGCTACTGAACGACGGCGTGATGCTCATCCGCTTTGACGAGTTCACCTCGGCCGATATCGACTGGGCTCTGGCGCGGCTGGGAGAGACCGGTCAGGCCGGAGCGATCCTCGACCTGCGCGGCAACGTGGGCGGGCGTGTCAGCGAGATGGTTCGACTGCTGTCTGCCGTGCTGCCGCCAGGCGTCGAGATCGGCCGGCTGACCGAGGATGGGCGGACGACGATCTTGCGGACGCGCCCAGCGTCGGTTCGCCATGAGGAACCGTTCGCCGTCCTGATCGGACCGCGCAGCAACAGCGCCGCAGAGGCGACGGCCGCCGCCCTCCAGCATCATCGCCGGGCGGCCGTGGTAGGCGCGCCGTCAGGCGGCAATCTCCTCGTGGCGGTGTCGCGCCGGTTGCCCTACGACGGTCGACTGTGGCTACCGGTCGCCGACTACCGTGGGCCCGGCGGGGCGATGATCGAGGGCGTCGGCGTCACGCCCGATATCGAGGCCGCCGAGACCCTGGCCGCCATCCGCCAGGACCGCGACCTCGTCGTCGAGGCGGCCCAGGCCTGGATCGCCACACAGCGCTGATCGCCCATGAAAAAGGCCCCGCTGTCTCCAGCGGAGCCTCCTTCATCTCAGGTGTCGGGCGCGATCAGTCGCGGCGACGGCGGCCGCGGTCGCCGCCTTCGCGACCCCGGTCCCCGCCTTCGCGGCGCGGCCGGCCGCCGGTGTCGTCCGACAGCGGCGCCTCGCCACGCTCGGCGCGTTCGGCGTTGATCTTGTCGGTGATGTCCTCCCCGGTCGCCTGATCGACGACCTTCATCGACAATTTGGTCTTGCCGCGATCGTCCATGCCCAGGAACTTGACCCGGACCTCCTGGCCTTCCGAGACGACGTCGGCCGGGTTGGCGACACGCTCCAGGGCCATCTGCGACACGTGAACCAGGCCGTCCTTGGCCCCGAAGAAGTTCACGAAGGCGCCGAAGTCGACGACCTTGACCACCTTGCCGATATAGATCACGCCGACCTCGGGCTCGGAGGTCAAGGACGTGATCCAGGTCTTGGCGGCGTCGATCTTCTCCTGGTCGGACGCGGCGATCTTGACCGTGCCGTCGTCCTCGATGTTCACCTTGGCGCCGGTCTTCTCGACGATCTCGCG
>CAZITK010000279.1:0-1985 GCA_964542145.1 uncultured Brevundimonas sp. | reverse complement strand
GGCGACAAGAGCGCCGCCCTGCTGCCGTGCGATCGCTACGAGATGCGCTTCGAGATCGACTTCGCCTCGGCCGCCATCGGCAATCAGGTGGTCGATTTCGTGGTCGACGAGCAGACCTTCCGCGACGAGATCATGGCCGCCCGCACCTTCGGGTTCGCCCATGAGGTCGAGGCCCTGCGTCAGGCCGGCCTGGCCCGCGGCGGCAGCCTGGAGAACGCCGTGGTCATCGACGGCGACGTCATCCTCAATCCCGGCGGTCTGCGCATGGAGCGCGAGTTCGTGCGGCACAAGGCGCTGGACGCCATCGGGGACCTCTATGTGCTGGGCGCGCCGCTGATGGGGCGTTACGAGGGCGTCAAGGCGGGTCACGCCCTGAACAACCAGCTGGTCCGCGCTCTTTTGGCCAGTCCGCAGGCCTGGCGGGTGGCGACCCGCGCGCCGGAGCTGGCCCTGGCGGGCTGACGATCGCGTCGCGCAGCTCGGCGGCGGACGAACGCCGTCTCCTGACCCACTGAGATCGTCATGGCCGGGCTTGCGCCACGGCTGATTGGTTCGTGAACGACGGTGAGTCTGTTCTTCCCTTCATGCCGTCATCGTCTGGCTTGACCAGACGATCAAGCCACGCCGGCGGCCGGATCGGCGCTTGCTGGATGGCCGGATCACGTCCGAGCATGACGGCGTCAAGAGGCGCCCTTTTGGATTCGTGTGTGCTGTTCGCCGAGACCGGCAGATCAATCCTGAAAGTGTCAGCGCGTCTTCTTCGGCGGCCAGGGGATGAAGGCCGAGGTTCGCCTCACATACTCCGCATAACCGGGGCGCGACGTCGACGCCGCGCGCTCCGTGATGCCGATGCCGGACCACCGTGTCAGGGCGAAGGTCAGGCAGATCGGACCCAGGATCGACCACACGCCGGGCGCGGTCTCGGCCGCGATCAGATACAAACCCCACCCGACGCAGGCGGCGCCGAAATAGTTGGGGTGGCGGGTGTAGCGCCACAGGCCCGCGTCCAGCACCTTCCCGTGGTTGGCGCGGTCACGGCGAAAGGCCGACAGCTGGGCGTCGCCGATGCTTTCGAAGGCGATGCCGACGACGGCGAGACCCGCACCTGTCCAGCCGATCCATCCGACGCCTGGGTCAGGCGCGATCTGACCGAGTTGAACCGGCAGGCTGGTCAGCCAGGCGAGGAAGGCCTGCGGCAGGAAGACGAGCAGGAGGGCCGTTCTGGCGAAGCTCCAGCCCGTCTTCCGGCTCTGACGGTTGACCATGCGGACATAGCGGCCTTCGCCGCCGTAGACGCGCCAGCGACGCAGGAGGTAGACCCCCAGCCTCAGCGCCCAGATGCCGACCAGCCAGAGCAGCAGGAAGCGCCGTGTCTCATCGCCGTCGGTGCGCGGCCAGGTGGCCAGGGCAAGCATCAGGATCGACAGCGGCCAGATCGCGTCGACGAAGCCGACGTCCTTGAGCTTCAGGGACACGGCCCACAGGCCGACCATGACCCCGACGATGAGGACGAGGTTCAGGCTCAGCAGGATCAGGATGTCGATCAGGCTCATGGCCGGCCCTCAACGCCCTGTGGAGGCTTCGTGTCCATCCGCTTGATCTCCCCCGGCGACGGCCGGGGTCCAGATGACATGGCGCAAGCGTGGGCGGAAGAACGCTTCGACCCCTCGGACCTGTGCCTGCGTCCTGCACTCCAGCCGTGGCCCCGGCGAGGGCCGGCGCCAGACTCAAGCGTCGCGTTTCTGCATGTCCGCAAGGGTCGGGCGGTCGGCGGCGAGTTTCAGCGCCAGGTCGCGCGGACGAACGATGTCGCCGCAGTCGCCACAGGCGATGCGCGGCTGCAGCGACTTTCCGCAGCTCGTGTGAACCATGTCGACGCCGGCGTCCGTGTCGCCGTAGACATGCCTGGCGCCCCAGCCGTGCAGGGTGACCAGCACGCCGTAGAGATCCTTGCCCTTGGCGGTCAGCACGTACTCGTTGCGCGG
>CAZITK010000278.1:0-2037 GCA_964542145.1 uncultured Brevundimonas sp. | reverse complement strand
CCCGGCGCCACGGTGGTCTCGATGGCGATGCCGTCTTCCAGACCCCCGGCGATGGCGGCCTTGAACTTGTCCTCGGCCTCGCGGGTGATCTCGAACTTGGTGTCGCGGTCGAAGATGCGGATCGATCCAATGTCACGCTTGGTCACATGGCCGAGGCGACAGATCATCGGCATCAGCCACTTGGGATCGGCGTTCTTGTCGCGGCCGATGTTGATGCGGAACCAGGCCATGTCGCCGCCGCGCGCAAAATCGGTGAACGGCACGTCCGGCCGGCCGCGATCATCACGCCCGCTTTGCTGCTGACGTTTCATCCGCTCGTCGTCATAGACGTCCTCGGGCGGAGGGAGCTTCTCGCGATAGAGGCGGATCAGGGCGCCGGCGATCTGTTCGGCCGACGATGTCTCCAGCAGGGCGCGGCCCAGCTCCAGACTCTCCTCATCGGCCGGGGCGATCAGGACCGGGTCGGTCAGCATGCGCTGCCGATCCTTGGCGCGAATCTCCTCGGCCGAGGGCGGGCCCGACCATTCCGCCTGGATCGACGCCGATTGCAGCATCAGCTCGACCTTGCGCCGCCGGGTATAGCTGACCAGCAGAACCGACACGCCCTTCTTGCCCGCCCGCCCCGTCCGTCCCGAACGGTGCAGCAGACCCGCCTTGTTCACCGGAATCTCGGCGTGGACCACCAGGCCCAGGTCCGGCAGGTCCAGCCCTCGCGCCGCCACGTCAGTCGCCACGCACACGCGGGCATGGCCGTGTCGCAGCGCCTGAAGCGCCTCGGTCCGCTGGCCCTGGGTCAGTTCGCCCGACAGGCCGACCACCGAGAACCCCCGCTCGCGCAGGGACGCCGTCAGGTGCTTCACCCGTTCGCGCGTATTGGCGAAGACCAGGGCGCCGGGCGCCTCGAAATAGCGCAGCACATTGACCACCGCGTGCTCGACCTCGTTCGGCGCCACGCGGATGGCCTTGTATTCGATGTCGCCGTGCGGGGCGTTCGACGCAGTGGTGTCGATCCGGATCGCGTCGCGCTGATAGGTCTTGGCCAGTTGCACGATGTCGCGCGCCAGGGTCGCCGAGAACATCAGCGTCCGCCGCTCGGCCGGGGCGGCGTCCAGAAGGAAGGTCAGGTCCTCTGAAAAGCCCATGTCGAGCATCTCGTCGGCCTCGTCGAGCACCACGGCCTGGAGCGTGGACAGGTCCAGCCCGCCGCGCTCGACATGGTCGCGCAGACGCCCCGGCGTGCCGACCACGATATGAGCGCCGCGCTCCAGCGCCCGGCGCTCGGCGCGCGGGTCCATGCCGCCCACGGTCGAGACTACCCGCGCCCCTGCTGCGGCGTAGAGCCAGGTCAGTTCGCTGGCCACCTGCAGGGCCAGCTCGCGCGTCGGCGCGATGACCAGGGCCTGGGGCGCGGCCGCCTGCTCGAACCGCTCGGCCTCACCCAGCAGGGTGGGGGCGAGGGCCAGCCCGAAGGCGACGGTCTTTCCCGATCCGGTCTGGGCGGAAACCAGCAGGTCACGCCCCTGCTCAGCCTCCAGGACGGCGGTCTGAACCGGCGTCGGCTCGGCGTATCCGCGATCGGACAGGGCGCGATCGAGCGCGGGATGGCTGGCGGGAAAGGGCATGGGAGCAGTCCGGAAAAAAGGCGTTCAGCGCGCGGGGATGTCGGCGCGGAAAGCGGCGGACGGCGGGCGTATAGGCGCCAAAGTGGGCGAAAGGGTGGAACGGCGTATCGCGCCTCGCCGCCCATAGCACGGCGGATCGCGCCAGACGATGGCTCCGAAGGCCGGACGGTCAGGCCGCCCGGTTCGTCCCCTCGGGCGCCGTCCAGCGCAGCACCGGCGAGCGAGCCGCCCGCGTCTCGTCCAGGCGACGCATCGGGGCGTGGAAGGGCGCCCCCTTGAACCGGTCGACGTCCCCCGCCTTGGCCGCCCCCGCCAGGGCCCGCATGGCTTCAATGAAGCGATCCAGTTCGGCCTTGGACTCCGTCTCGGTCGGCTCGATCAGCATGGCGCCGTGCACGACCAGTGGGAAATACAT
>CAZITK010000277.1:0-2046 GCA_964542145.1 uncultured Brevundimonas sp. | reverse complement strand
AGCTCTGGTGGGGCCACCGCATCCCGGCCTGGTACGGACCGGACGGCCAGATCTTCGTGGCCGAGACGGAAGAGGAGGCTCAAGCGCAGGCCGGAAACCTGCCCCTGACCCAGGACGAGGACGTCCTCGACACCTGGTTCTCCTCCGCCCTGTGGCCGTTCTCGACGATGGGCTGGCCGGACAAGACCGAGGATCTGGAGCGGTTCTATCCGACCAGTGACCTCGTCACGGCGGCGGACATCATCTTCTTCTGGGTCGCCCGGATGATGATGATGGGCCTGCACTTCACCGGCGAGACGCCCTTCGCCCGCGTGATCATCAACGGTCTGGTCCGCGACGAGAAGGGCCAGAAGATGAGCAAGTCCAAGGGGAACGTCATCGATCCCCTGACCATCATCGACGACCTGGGCGCCGATCCGCTGCGCTTCACCATGGCCATCCTGTCGGGCACGCGCGACATCAAGCTGAGCCGTCAGCGCATCGAGGGCTATCGCAACTTCGGCACCAAGCTGTGGAACGCCGCCCGCTTCAGCCAGATGAATGAGGCGCGCCGGGTCGAGGGCTTCGATCCCTCGACGGTCGAGCAGACGATCAACCGCTGGATCCGCGGCGAACTGGTCAAGGCCGAACGTCAGGTGTCGGCGGCCATCGAGGGCGGGCGTTTCGACGACGCCGCCTCGGCGCTCTACCGCTTCGTCTGGAACGTCTTCTGCGACTGGTATCTGGAGCTGGCCAAGCCGGTGTTCCAGGGATCGGATGAAGCGGCCAAGGCCGAGACCCGCGCCATGACCGCCTGGATGCTCGACCAGACCCTTAAGCTGCTCCACCCGGTCATGCCCTTCATCACGGAGGAGCTGTGGGCCGAACTGGGCAAGGAGGGGCCGGCCCGCGAGAGCCTGCTGATCGGCGCCGACTGGCCGGAATTCCCGGACAGCTTCGTGGATGCGGAGGCCGAAGCCGAGATCGGCTGGCTGGTCGATCTGGTTACCGAAATCCGTCAGCTGCGCGGCGAGATGAACGTGCCGCCCTCGGCCAAGCCGGCCCTGACCGTAGTCGCGCCCGACGCCGGCACCACCGCGCGGATCGAACGCCACCGCGACCTGCTGGCCACCCTGGCGCGGGTGTCAGATATCGGCGCGGCCGAGGCGGCGCCCGAGGGGGCCGTGACCCTGATCTCGGGCGGGGCGACGGTCGCCCTGTCGCTGGCCGGGATCATCGATCTCGACGCAGAGCGGGCCCGGCTGAGCAAGGAAATCGCCGCCTTCGACAGCGACATCGCCCATTTCGGCAAGAAGCTGGGAAACCCCAATTTCGTCGCCCGCGCCGCCGCCGAGGTGGTCGAGGAACAGCGCATCAAACTGGCCGAGGCCGAGGCCGGCAAGGCAAGGCTGGAGGCGGCCCTGGGGCGGCTGGCGGGGCTGTGAGCACAAAACCTTTCCTCCCCGTTCCGCCAGGAATGGGGAGGTGGCAGGGCGTAGCCCTGACGGACGGGCGCGACGGCGAAGCCGGCGCTCGCGGAAGCAGCCCCTCCACCGCTTCGCGGTCCCCCTCCCCACCCGCTTCGCGCACGGGGAGGAAAAAGGCATGAGACTCGACCAACTCCTCGTCGCGCGCGGCTTGGCCGAGACCCGCGCCAAGGCCCGGGCGGCCATCGAGGCCGGCGGCGTTACGGTCGAGGGTGAGACGGCCCAACGCCCGTCGCAAAAGGTCGCCGATGACGCGGAGGTGACCTACACCGAAGCCCATCGATTCGTCGGGAGAGGCGCGCTGAAGCTGGACCACGCCCTGAGCCTGTGGCCGGTCGCCGTCGAAGGCCGCGTCTGTCTGGATATCGGGGCCTCCACCGGCGGCTTCACCGAGGTGCTGCTGGAGCGAGGGGCGGCGCACGTCTTCGCCGTCGATGTCGGCTTCGGCCAGATGCATCCGCGTCTGACCGACGATCCGCGCGTGACCCACCTGGAGCGCACCGACGCCCGCGACCTGACGCCTGATCTGATCCCAGAGCCGCCCGATCTGATCGTCTGCGACGCCAGCTTCATCGGCCTG
>CAZITK010000276.1:0-2096 GCA_964542145.1 uncultured Brevundimonas sp. | reverse complement strand
CGCCTGGCTCATCAGGCGGGCCTGAAGGCCCGGCAGGCTGTCGCCCATCTCGCCTTCGATCTCGGCGCGGGGCGTCAGCGCCGCCACGGAGTCGATCACCACGATGTCGACCGCGCCCGAGCGCACCAGGGTGTCGACGATCTCCAGCGCCTGTTCGCCGGTGTCGGGCTGGCTGACCAGCAGGTCGTCCAGATTGACGCCCAGCTTCTGGGCGTAGGTCGGGTCCAGCGCGTGCTCGGCGTCGACGAAGGCGGCGACCCCGCCCTTCTTCTGGACCTCGGCCACGGTGTGCAGCGCGAGCGTGGTCTTGCCCGAACTTTCGGGGCCGAACACCTCGATCACCCGCCCGGTCGGCAGGCCGCCGATGCCCAGCGCCATGTCCAGGCCCAGCGAGCCGGTCGAGATGCTCTCGATCTCGGCCACCACCCCGCCCTTGCCCAGCTTCATCACCGAGCCCTTGCCGAAGGCGCGGTCGATCTGGGCGATCGCCGCCTCCAGCGCCCGTTGCTTGTCCGTGTCTTCCTTGCCCACCAGTTTCAGAGCCGCCTGCGCCATTGATCTCTCTCCCATCTAGACCGATTCCGGGGAGAGACCCGCCATGGACCCGCTCCCGTCTGTGGAGGGACTATGTGCACGGTTTGTTCCGGTTGCCAATATGTTCTTTTGGGACGTGTGGACGGACGACCGATCTTGACGTCGCAACCCTTGGCGGCGAGCGCGGGCGGGTGCGTGCGGCGCGCCAGGCGGCGAACAGACCGAGCGGGAGGCCGAGCCGCCAGCCCAGCGCCACCGCCAGGAGTCCGGCCTGCCAGCGGAGCCGGGCTGGGATCGACCGCGGCCTATTGTTGCGTGTCGCGGCGCGGCGAGACGACGCGGCCGCACCGGTGGGATTGACCCCTGGCCCAAGCTGGTGCGTTCAGGCGGCATGACAAAAAAGAACAAGCCCGCCGTCCTGACCATTCGCAACGCCCGCTCGGCTGACGTGCCGGCGATCTCGGCCCTTGTGGCCAAGGTCTACAAGACCATGCCCGCCTATTCGCCCGGCATGCTGCGCGGGCAGATCTCGAACTTTCCCGACGGCCAGTTCGTGGTCGAATACGAGGACGAGATCGTCGGCTACGCGGCCGGTTTCCGCATCGACGAGAAGGCGGCGATGGGGCCGCACACCTGGTCGGAGATCACCGGCGGGGGTTATGCCGCCCGCCATGATCCGGCGGGCGAATGGTTCTATGGCATGGAGGTCTGCGTCGATCCCGACCGGCGGCGCCTGAGGATCGGCCAGAGGCTGTACGACGCGCGGCGCGACCTGTGCGAGGCCCAGAACCTGAAGGGCATCGTCTTCGGCGGGCGGATGCCCGGCCTATCCAAGAAGAGGAACCCCTATCCGGAGCCGGAGGCCTATCTGGACGCCGTGACGGCGCGCAAGATGAACGATCCGGTGATCGGCTTTCACCTGCGCGGCGGTTTCGAGCCGATCGGGGTGCTGAAGGGTTATCTGGGGTCCGACAAGGAGTCCCAGGGCAACGCCGCCCACATGGTGTGGCGCAATCCCTATTACACCGAGCACGAAGGCCGCGGCGCCGCCTTCGCCACCAAGGAGACGGTGCGGGTGGCGACTGTGCAACTCCAGGCGCGCAAGGTCACGAGCTTCCAGGAGTTCATCGACAACATCGAATATTTCGTGGACGTCACCTCGGACTATCGCTCGGATTTCGTGGTGTTCCCGGAACTGTTCACGCTCCAACTCCTGTCCCTGGAGCCGAAGAAACTGACGCCGGCGGAATCGATCGAGGCCCTGACCCGCTACACGCCGCGCTTCGTCGAGGCGCTGAGGAAGATGGCGGTCGAGTACAACATCAACATCATCGGCGGCTCGCACCCGACCCAGACGGATGAGGGCGACATCCAGAACGTCGCCTATGTCTTCCTGCGCGACGGTTCGGTCCACGCCCAGGAGAAGATTCACCCAACCCCCAATGAGCGCCACTGGTGGAACATCAAGGGGGGGAGCAGGGTGCATGCGATCGACACCGACTGCGGCCCGATCGGGGTGTTGATCTGCTACGACTCCGAGTTTCCAGAGCTGGCTCGCCGGC
>CAZITK010000275.1:0-2100 GCA_964542145.1 uncultured Brevundimonas sp. | reverse complement strand
CCCCAGGGCGAGGTCCAGTTTCGGGTAGAGTTCTGGCGAGCGACCGCAGAGCCAGCGGACGATGATCCTGGGGCGCCGGGCGTGGGCAGGACCATGGACGATCGCCGAGCTCACTGAGGCCACGCAACTTTTCGATGCGCCCAGTTGCGTTGACAGCCGCGCGCGCCTATAAGGCCGGCTGGGTTAACTTCTTGTTAACTCATTCTTTGGAGGGGCGCCCACGGCGTTTCGCGAAGGGGACCGTCTCGAAACGGGACGGCGCGACTTTTGAAGTGGGGCCGAGGACACGTCGCCGCGACGGGCGGGACGTCTTCGGGTTTTGGGACGTATGGATCGCATCACGGATCATCGGCTCGCTTTGGCGAAAGGGCGCGCGCTGCCGCACCTGACCTTTGGCGTCCCGGCCCTGGTCTTGGGGCTGATACTGGGGACGGGGCAGGCACTGGCCGGATCACCGTCTGCGATCGAGGCGACCTTTTCAAAGCTTGATGTGGTGCTCACCGGCCGGATCACCGGCCGCTGCCAGGTGTCGGGCGGGGGTGATTTCGCCTTTGGCGAACTGACCGGAAACGAGACAGTCGATGAGACGGTCGGCCTGGACTGCAATGTTCCCTTCGACCTGAACCTGCGCTCGGCGCGCGGCGGCCTGGCGCACGCCGGCCTGCCGGATGGACAGGGGCCCTTCGCCGGCACCCTGGGCTATACGGTCAAGCTGTCGGTGCCGACCCTCAGCCCGGCGCCCCAGACCCTCCAGGCCAGCTACACCAGCGCCGAACTGGCGGGCGGCAAGACGCTCAGCAGCGGCGACGCCATCGCCGCGGGCGGCGGGCGCATGGAGGTGCAGACCGCGCCTGTGACGGGCGCCGGCCTGCTGGCCGGCGAGTATTCGGAGACGTTGACCGTCACGGTTACCCAGCGCCTTTAAGTGATATCGCGCGGATTTCGGGCTGAGCCCTGCCTTACAAGGCTATTTTTCGCGCTGCGGGCGTGACAAATAGAATGGCTTCAGTCTTTACGGCTAAGGTTACTTTTCCCCGGTCGGTTGAATATTCTTATATGCTGAGATACTGGCGTTTTTTTGATTGACCCGACCCTTAACAACTGATTAAATCCGCGTCGGATCGGGGGGGCTTCTCCATCTCGGTCGATACGTTCAGATCAACCAAGTCTCTGGAGATTACCCATGAAAATCGCTTCCCTTCTGGTCGGCGCCGCCGCCCTCGCCCTCACCGCCGGCGCCGCTTCGGCGCAGGACATCAATCAAGGTCAGACGCAACGTAGCGATGGGGCCCGCACCTACAGTTTTGCAAACGACGTAAACAGCGGTGAAGCTGATCGGGGCCGGAACATCCGTCGTGCGGCGGGCGACACGGGGGTTACAGGGGGATACGCCTCCTCTTGGCACGCGTTGGGAGGCGCGGTCGACAACAACGGCACGGCCGCCAACAGCGATAACGCCAGCTTCACCATGACCGGCACGGTCTCGACCGATTGCGCCTACTACTCGGGCAACGACGCGACCGAGACCTTCAACTTCGGACAGATCGGCATCTACGCCGATGACAATACCGGCCCTGCCAATGCTTTCACCATGGTCGATGCGGCGAGCCTGACGATCGACACCAATCTGGCCGGCTGCAACACGGCCAACCGGGTCACCATCAACAAGACCGATCTCAACGGCTTGGTCAGCGACAACGGTGGCGGCTTTGATAGCGACGTGTTCCAGAACAACCTGCCCTATTCGGTGACGGCGACCTACACCGCCCCCCCTGCCGGCGCGCCGGCCGCGGGCGATAGCCAGACTTTGGTTCTGGACACAGGTTCGAACCAGATCTCGCGCCCGCACGGCGCCTGGAAGTCGGCCATGCGGCTGGCGGTCAACATCCCGCGCGCCGACATGGCGCTGGTCGCCGGCACCTACACCGGCACCTTCGGCGTTACCATTTCGGCCGGCCTCTAACGCTCGGTCACTTTAGTCTGAGGACGGGAGGGCGGTCACCGCCCTCCCGTTTTCGCGCCCCCCGCCGCGACTGACTACGCGGCCCGGTTCTTGCTTCCTGGTCAGCCAGCTAGGTATCAGGCCGCGCGTTCGGCGGT
>CAZITK010000274.1:0-2107 GCA_964542145.1 uncultured Brevundimonas sp. | reverse complement strand
GCCTCGATGCCGCACATCAGCCCGGCGGCCCCGGCGCCGACGATGACGACGTCAATCATGGTCACGCTCTTCGATTCGGGGCGTGCCGCTTGAGGCGAGGCCACACCCAGGCGCTGACCCTCGCCGCGAGCGGACGGATGCACGGAGGTGGACCATGTGTCCAACAACCTTCACAATGGGTGACCAGCTGATGCGCCAGGGAATGACGTCAAAATGCCTTCGCAAGCGTTGATGCAAGCCGAGCTCAGCCTTTTGTCGACGGCGGCTGCCTACGATTTGTCCAAACGCTCGGAGCGCAAACGGTCGGCCGATGACTTGGCCGCGCTGTTCCGCCACGTAACGCGTGCTCTCCAGCCGGAAGCGACGCTGGAAATCGGCGCTCGCCAGGCAGACTATTCGATCTGGGCGACTCGCAAGCTACCTGACGCCCGGGTGTTCGCGTTTGAAGCGAACCCGCACAACGTCGCGTCCTTTGGACCCCGCTGCCTCGAGGCCGGGGTCGATTACCGGCACGCGGCCGTCAGCGAAACGGACGGCGTGATCGACTTCAAGCTACAACTGACCCGCGACGGGAATGACGTCCCCCCGACGGCCGGCAACAACTCATTGCTGACTCGCGAAAGCGGCGACATCCGTTATGAAACCGTGTCCGTCGCCAGCACCCGAATCGACACCATCCTCGCCGCCGAGAGCGTCACTGGATGCCTGACGGCCTGGATCGACGTGGAGGGCGCCCTGCACAAGGTTCTTCCGGGCTGGGGCGGCGCTGTGAGCCAACTCCAGGCCGCTCTCGTGGAGGTCGAGCATATCGCTTACTGGTCCGACCAGTGGCTATGGCCCCAGGTGTTCGACTGGTTCAGCGATCACGGGCTGGCCCCCGTCGCCCGCGATTTCGAGTATGGCACGCAGAACAATATCCTGCTGATCCGCCCCGAAGTCTGGGGCCGTGTGCAGTGGGCCATTGCGGCGTGGCGCGGGCAAATAGCCCGACGTCGCGAGATTCCGCCTCAGGCCATGTAGAAGGCCCATTCCAGGGCATCGGCGTCACGGCCCTTTTCCCGGGCTTGGCGCGCGACGCGCAACAGCGCGCTCTTGATCTGTGTCCGGCGGAGCGCCGGCTCCCAGCTGATGTCGGGCGCTTCGTCAGGGCGGCTCTCGCGCAAACCCTTGACGATGCTCATCCACTCCAGATCGAGGCCGCAGCGCGACAAGCCGCCCGCCAGGATTTCAGCGACGCGCTCGGATTGGTCCATGGTGAAGGTGGGCTTGGCCAGCTTGAGTTCCCGCACGCCTCGGCTGATCTCGCGCCGCCGCGACAGGGCCTCGCCGCTGTCCGAGAGTACGCTACGGACATGGAGCCAGTCGACCGCACCGTCGTCCAGCAACGCGATCTCGCCGCCGCGAGCCTCGATGGCGGCGTGCAGTTTCGTGTGATTGGTGCCGTAGATATCAAGTGGATCGGCGGCGGCGCTGACGATGGTCAGGCCGATGGCGATGGAAGGGGCGACGCTGGGCGCGAACTGGCCTGTGGTGGGATCCACCTGAAGGCCCCGGTGGAACGCGATCGACATCGGCGTCCTGGCTCCGGGCTTCAGAGCGCAGGCGCGCACGCGTTCGACAAAATCCAGGGTCAGGGCGTCGTCATCGTCCAGCCTCGACACCGCGAGCCGGTCGGCGTTGACGGGGCCTTGCAGCACATGGCTCAATAGCGGCGCCAGGCCATCCTCGAACGGGTCCAGCTTGATCGCGCGAAAATGCGAATAGGGCGCCAGGGCCTCGGTAAGTTCCGCCCAGGATTCTTCGTCGATCTTGACGTCGACGGCGATCACCCATTCGAAATCCGAACAGGTCTGCCGGGCCATGCCGGGGAGGGTGGTCGCGACCATCAAGGCAATGTGCCGGCGATAAAAGCTGCGGCGGTTCATGCCGATGCCCAAACGGGTCAAGACGATGTGGCGAAGCTTCATGAATCCCCGAAGTCAGCTTTTCGGATAATCGTATGTCCGATTGAAACTAGGAGGTCCATTCACGATCGTGGCAGTTTTCCCGACGCTCAGCGATAGAGGCTGGCCCGGTCCAGCGGGAGGCCGCTCGGGCCCGGCCGGCG
>CAZITK010000273.1:0-2154 GCA_964542145.1 uncultured Brevundimonas sp. | reverse complement strand
TTGGCCACTTCATCGTGGCCGCGGAACAGGATCTGCCAGGCCCGGCTCAGCGCGCGCATGGGCAGGCGGTTGGCGAGGTCGGCACCACGCGTCCGCTCATCCGGCGTCAGCGACACGTCGTCGGCAGCAGCCGGGACGACCTTGATGCGGGTCACGAGGTGGCAGAAATCGGCGAGGTCGGCGATGGTGGTCTGCGGGTCGGCGCCCATGTCGTAAAGGGCACGCAGCGTGGCAAGCGCCTCCCCGACGCGGCCGCCCATGGCATCCTCGAACAGGTCGATGATCCGCGCCCGGTCACCTAGGCCCAGCATCGCCTTCACGGTGGCCGCGGTCACGGTGCCGTTGCCATGGGCGATGGCCTGGTCGAGCAGGGAGAGGTTGTCGCGGGCCGAGCCTTCGCCGGCGCGCACGATCATCGCCAGCGCCTCCGGCTCGTACCCGATGCCTTCCTGGCCGAGAATGGTTTCGAGATAGGCGGTCATCACCTCGGGAGTGATGCGGCGCAGGTCGAACCGCATGCAGGGCGACAGGATGGTGACCGGGACCTTGCGGATCTCGGTGGTGGCGAAGATGAACTTGGCGTGGGGCGGCGGCTCCTCCAGCGTCTTCAACAGCGCATTGAAGGCGGCGGTCGAGAGCATGTGCACCTCGTCCAGCACATAGACCTTGTAGCGGGCCTCGACCGGCGCATAGCGGACGCTCTCGATCAGCTCGCGGATGTCGCCGACGCCGGTGTGCGAGGCGGCGTCCATCTCCATCACGTCCATGTGCTGGCCGGCCATGATGGCGGCGTCGTGCCGGCCGTCGGCGGTCAGGGCCAGGCTGGGCCGATCGATGGCGTCGGTCTCGTTGTTCAGCGCCCGGGCCAGGAGACGCGCCGTGGTCGTCTTGCCCACCCCCCGGACCCCGGTCAGCATGAAGGCGTGGGCGATACGGCCGGAGGAAAAGGCGTTGGTCAGGGTGCGGACCATAGCCTCCTGGCCGATCAAGTCCTCAAAGGTGCGGGGCCGGTACTTGCGCGCCAGCACGGTGTAGGCGGCCTGGCTATCCGATGCGGCGAGTGCGGCAGTCGGCGCCGACTCAGGTTCGGAGGCGGTCTCGGGCGGCGGGGCGGCGACCGGGGGGGCGCCGAACATGTCGTCGGTGTTCTCGTCGCGGACAGGCACGTCCTGATCGGGCGCGCCCTCATCCCACGGCGGGGCGTCGAGACTCGGATCGATATTGCTCATCGCCCAGTCTGTAGCGCGGAAGGGGCGCGCCCGGCACCCCCGATTGGCGTCAGTCGGCCAGATCGGCCGGCAGGCGGCCGCCGTTTTCGGCCAAGCGCTTCATCACCTGCTTGTGCAGCCAGATATTCATGGTCGCGGTGTCGCCCTTGTCGCCGGTGTAGCCCAACTCATCGGCCAGTTCGCGGCGCTCGGCCAGGGAGCTTTCCATGCCGACCAGCTTCATCAGATCGACGATGGAGGTGCGCCAGTTGAGGTTCTTGCCCTGGTTCTTCTCATCGAGGATGGCCGCGATGTCGACGGGCTCGACCGCTTCAGGCGCAGGCTGGGGCTGGGGCGAGGTTCCGATGCCGGCGGCGCCCGGTTGGCCCGGCGTGGGGGCGGGCGGAGCGCTGGGAGCCGGAGCCGGTTGGGAGCGCGCGGCAGCCTCGGCCCTGCGCCGACCCAGAATGCCGCCGATGATGTTGCCGAGGATGGTCATGGGAAGCTCTCCGCCGTTGCTGGCGGATAAGCGGATCGCAGACGCGGGGGTTCCGCGCCGCGCGCGCTCAAGCAGCGAGCAACCGCGTTGCTCGCGTTAGCGCACCAAGGATGTGACGAAGTGGAGACCGAACGCGACCCGAAGGGGATTTCGTTGTGGCTGCTGCCTTCCGGCCCTGACCAGGTTGGCGAAGCCTCCGCCCGCGCCGATCTCCGAATGGGGATATCGCGTGGCGGCGCAGGAGAATCAAGTGTCTCAGCCTGACGGTCAGGCTTCCCGCGTCCCCGGCGAATGCCGAGGAGACGGACTTTCGCCGCTCAGGCCCAGAGGCTCTGCGATAGCGACACCCCCACCCGTCGCTCAAGCAGCGAGCCGCCGCGCGGCGAGCGATAGCGACACTTAGATATGTATCGCGTGGCCCAGGGCCCGCAGACTGGCCTCGTGGAA
>CAZITK010000272.1:0-2159 GCA_964542145.1 uncultured Brevundimonas sp. | reverse complement strand
GATGTCCCGACCCAGACCCCGGAGTCGGAGGCGATGTCCAAAGCCCTGAAAGCCCGAGGCTTCAGCTTCTGCGGCCCCGTCATCACCTACGCCTTCATGCAGGCGACGGGCATGGTCAACGACCACGTGGCGGGGTGTTTCCGGTGCGAGGAGGTGTTGGCGATGGGCGTGTCGGGCGCCGAGGCCTGATGGTCAGCTGTGTGTGATTGACCGGTCTCGACCCCTTGCAGACCTTTGAAAAGTCAGCTTCTCTGACGCTGATGTATCGGCTCCAAGCTGCAATCCTACGATCGTTCCAAATCCTCGGTGTCGTGATGGCGTTTGTGGCAGGCGTGCTTGCCCTCGGTCTAGCGACTGAGGGCAAAGATGGCGCGTTGTTTAGCGCGGGTTTGGCGCTCGCAGCGGTCGCGTTTGTCCTGCTCGCTGGCTGGATGCGCAAGCGCGTCAAAAAGCATGCTGACCTATTTCCGCCGAGCGTCCGCTAACCACCCTCATCAGATATTCGCGATGTCCGCTCCGGGGCGAGACTTTGACAACGTCGTATCTCGAGACTTCAGCACCGTCCCGAAGCCATTGGTTTGGTGAACAGCCCGCGCACGCCGCTTCCACCCATCCCCAGAGTCATGTCATCCCCCGCCCATGACCGCCGCTCGCCCTGCCCCCGACCTCAGCCTCGAGGCCCTGTGCCCCGGGCCGGTGTGCGGCGTGGACGAGGCGGGGCGCGGGCCTTGGGCCGGGCCGGTGTCGGCGGCCGCCGTGATCCTGGACCCCGCCGACCTGCCCTGCGGCATCGACGACTCCAAGGCCCTCACCGCCGCGTCGCGTGATCGCCTGGAGATCGAGATCAAGGCCCGCGCCCTGGCCTGGGGTGTCGGCTTCGCCTCGGCGCGCGAGATCGAGCAGCTGAACATCCTGAAAGCCACCGGCCTGGCCATGTGCCGCGCCATCGAGGCCATGGCGGTCCAGCCCGCCTACGCCCTGGTCGACGGCAACTACCCCTTCGCCCTGCCCTGCGACGTCAAGACCGTGGTCGGCGGCGACGGCCTCAGCCTGTCGATCGCAGCCGCCTCCATCCTGGCCAAGACAGCGCGCGATCGCGTGATGATCGAGTTGGACGCCGGCCACCCCGGCTACGGCTTCGCGCGACACAAGGGCTATCCCGCCCCCGCCCACATCGCCGCGCTCGAAACCCTCGGCCCCTGCCCGGAGCACCGCACCACCTGGGCCCCGATCCGGGCGCTGATGGCCCGTGACGCGGCCTGAAGCGCCCCTAGAGCGCCATCGCCCCGCCCAACATCATGCCGAGCACGGCGGCGACCACCGCCCCGACCAGCACGATCAGCCAGCGTCCGTCGCTCCCCGCCTCCTCGGCCCGGACCTCGGCGGTCGCATCGTTGGCGACCTGCGGCTCAAACCGGCGCGCCTCGGGCGCGCGCCAGGCGACCGAGGCGTAGGCGTCGTGACCACGGGCGAGGCGGGGGGTATTCCTGAACGTCTCCATGCCGGACAGAACGACCTAGCCCCATCGCCGTTCCGATCACCGCCCTCCGCATGGTTGCCTCCCCGCCCCGCGCTCCGTAAGCCGGGGCCGACAGGAGACCCGCATGCAAGACATCCTCGACCAGCTTCAGCAACGCCGCGACCAGGCCAAACTCGGCGGCGGCGAGGCGCGCATCGCCAAACAGCACGAGAAGGGCAAGCTGACCGCCCGCGAACGCATCGAAGTGCTGCTAGACGAAGGCTCGTTCGAGGAGACCGACATGTTCGTGGAGCATCGCGCTCACGACTTCGGCATGGCTGAGCAGCGCATCCCCGGCGACGGCGTCGTGACGGGCCGGGGCACCATCGGCGGCCGACTGGTCTATGTCTTCTCCAAGGATTTCACCGTCTTCGGCGGCTCTCTTTCGGGCGCGCACGCGGCCAAGATCGTCAAGATCCAGAAGATGGCCCTGACCAACGGGGCCCCGGTCATCGGCCTGTTCGACGCCGGCGGCGCCCGCATCCAGGAGGGGGTCGAGAGCCTCGCCGGCTATGCCGACATCTTCCTGCAGAACACCCTGGCCTCGGGCGTCATCCCCCAGATCAGCGTCATCATGGGCCCCTGCGCCGGCGGCGACGTCTACAGCCCCGCCATCACCGACTTCATCTTCATGGTGAAG
>CAZITK010000271.1:0-2160 GCA_964542145.1 uncultured Brevundimonas sp. | reverse complement strand
GATGGCCAGGCCGCGCTCGACCAGAACGGCCGCCAGCGCCTGGGCGTTAGTCACGACCTGCTTCGCGTAAAGCTTGAACTCTGGCTTCAAAGCTTCTCCGAAAGCAACGGCTTTTGCAGCGATGACATGCTCCAGCGGGCCGCCCTGGAGACCCGGGAAGACGGCGGAGTTGATCTTCTTGGCGATCTCGCTGTCGTTGGTGAGGACCATGCCGCCGCGCGGGCCGCGCAGGGTCTTGTGGGTGGTGGTGGTGACCACATGGGCGTGGGGCACAGGGTCCGGATAGACGCCGCCGGCGATCAGTCCGGCGTAGTGGGCCATGTCGACCATCAGCCAGGCCCCTACCCCATCGGCGATCTCGCGAAAGCGTTTGAAGTCGATTTCGCGGGAATAGGCGCTGGCCCCGGCCAGGATCAGCCTGGGCTTCTCACGCTCGGCCATCTCGGCGACATGTTCGTAATCAATGAGATGGTCCTCCTCCCTGACCTTGTAGGTCACCGGACGGAACCACTTGCCGGACTGGTTGGCCGGGCTTCCGTGGGTCAGGTGGCCGCCCGCCGCGAGGTCCATCCCCAGGAAGGTGTCACCTGGCTGCAGCAGGGCCTGGAACACCGCCTGGTTGGCCTGGGCGCCCGAGTGCGGCTGGACGTTGGCGAAGGCGGCGCCGAACAGTTGCTTGGCCCGCTCGCGCGCCAGATTTTCGGTGATGTCCACATATTCGCAGCCGCCGTAATAGCGCCGGCCAGGATAGCCTTCCGCGTACTTGTTGGTCAGGACGGACCCTTGCGCCTCCAGCACCGCGCGCGAGACGATGTTCTCAGACGCGATCAGCTCGATCTGCTCCTGCTGGCGGCCCAGTTCGCCCCGGATGCCTCTGAAGATGTCCGGATCGGCCTCTGACAGCGGGCGCGAGAAGAAGTCGGCGTGGGTGAAGGCGGTCACTGTCGAGGTCTCCGGGATGGCTCGAGATCGCCATCTCTAGGCCGCGATGTCGCCTGCCACAACATCGCGCCGGCTGAGGTCAGGCCTTGCCGGGTCGCGCCAACGGTTTGATGTCCATGGCCGCCAGTGTTGCGGCATCCGGCAGCAGAGCTTCGTCGTGCGCCATGGCGAACCAGGTCTGGGTCGGGTGCGGCCAAGGCACCAGGCGCGACGCCAGCCCGCACTGCGACGCCACGGCATGAACCCGCTGTTCCTCATAGGCGACGCAGCCCGGATAGACCCAGCCGCTGGTGCAGGGATGGACTCCGTCCTCCTCGGGGCCCACCAGCCAGTTCGTCAGGACGAGCCCGCCCGGCGACAGCACCTGGGCGAAGTTGTTCAGAGCTGCCTTGGCCATCGCCTCCCCCGTGTGGGAGAAGACCGACTGGGCGATGATGAAATCGAAGCGCTCGCCGAACATGTCGACGCGGAAGTCGCGGTTGTGGTCGAAGCGGGGCTTCTTCACCCGGCGGGCGTCGTCTCCAATCTCACGTGCGAAGCCTTCGTCCACAAGCCATGCCTCCGGCTCGACGCCGCAATAGCGATGGGGCAGCAAGTAGGGAATGGCCAAGCGTCCCAAACGTAGAGACCCGCAACCGAAGTCAAGCAGGCGATGTTCCTCGCGCAGCCCCATGAGGAACAGCAGGGCGAACTGGGACGCCGCGATCAGATCATAACGCCCAGGCGGTCCGACAAAGGCGCGATAATGGTCCGCTCCCGCGCGGAGTTTGCGCGCCTTCACGGCGCCGAGTTCGCGCAGGTTCTGACCAGTCATCCGCCTTGGATAGCGATCGGCAGGCGCCCCGACAACGCCCTACCGCCGCAGCTCCAGCGCCCGCCTCAGCTTCGCCACCGCGATCCGCTCCAGCCCATGTCGTTCGGCGACAGGCCCGACCGCCGACACCTCCACCCCCGTGGCCACGTGAATAGCCGAGCATTTCAGATAGGCGCCGTTGCGCACGAACTCGACGATCACCTCGCCGAGGTCATCGTCGGCCATCGTCAGGCGGCGCGGGGCATGCGGGCCACGTTGCAACGCGCCCAGAGCGTGTCCATGGCGCTGACCAGGGCGTCCATCATGCCGTCGTTGTGATCGGGAGACGGGGTGAAGCGCAGACGCTCGGTCCCCTTGGGCACAGTCGGGTAGTTGATCGGCTGGACGTAGATGCCGAAGACTCC
>CAZITK010000270.1:0-2161 GCA_964542145.1 uncultured Brevundimonas sp. | reverse complement strand
GACCGGCTTGATGCAGCCGTCCAGCTTGGACGAGAACAGGTGATAGGCCTCGGCCACCTCCTCCAGCGGCATGCGATGAGTGATGATCGCCTTGGGGTCGATCCGCCCTTCCTTCACATGCTCGACCAGACGCGGCAGCAGACGCTTCACCGAGGCCTGGTTGGCGCGAACGGTGATTCCCTTGTTCACGACGTTGCCGATGGGGACCATATTGCCGGTGGGACCGTACACGCCGACGATCGAGACCACGCCGCCCTTCTTCACCGAATTGATGGCCCAGTGCAGGGGGACGGCGTTTCCGGCCTGAAGCTTCAGCTTCTTGCCGAAGACGGTATGCCAGGCGTTGCCCGAGGCGTCTGCGCCGACCGCGTCGATGCAGACATCGGCGCCGATGTCTGTGATCTTCTTGAGAAAGACGACGGGATCGCCGATCTCGCGGAAATCATAGACCTCCGCCGGGCAGTAAGTCCGTGCGAAGTCGAGCCTGTACTCGTGGTGATCGATGACGATGACCCGGCCGGCGCCGAACAGCCACGCCGACCGCGCCGCCAGCAGGCCAACGGGGCCCGCTCCGAACACCACGACGGTGTCGCCCTTTTGAATCCCCCCCATCTCTGCGGCCTGGTATCCGGTGGGGACCACATCGGTCAGCAACACGGCGTCATCCGGGTCCATCCAGTCCGGAATGACCATGGGGCCGAAGTCTGCATAGGGGACACGGACGTATTCCGCCTGACCGCCGTCGTACCCGCCCGCAGTGTGGGAATAGCCGAAGATGCCCCCGACCGCGGTCGCCTGGGCGTTGGCCTCATGACAGTTGCCGAACAGTCCTTGTTTGCAGAAGTGGCACTGCCCGCAGGCGATATTGAACGGCGTCAGCACATGGTCGCCCTTGACGAGATTCTCGACCGCCGAGCCGACTTCCTCGACCACGCCGCAGAATTCGTGACCGAATGTCATGCCGACCCGCGTGTCGGGCACCATCCCGTGATAGAGATGCAAGTCAGAGCCGCAGACGCACGAGCGCGTGACCCGCACGATCGCGTCACGCGGATGCTCGATCCTCGGCATCGGTTTCTCGGCGATGCGAACCCGACGCGGTCCGCGATAGTCCATGGCCTGCATACTGCACTCCCTCGGTGAGACGCCCGCCGAAACCAAGACCGGGGACCCAGGGAAGTTCCTCTGTAAGCTAGCCGACACAGGATGTTGACGGCGACTTCGATCAACGCCCCAGTTCCGCGGGTCGGCACGCGAAACTCGGCGGGCGCGAGGTCAGACCTGGACGCGTTGGGTCAGCGGACAGACGCGATCGTAGAAGGCTTGGCCGCCCGGGGCGCGACCGCCGCGGGACAGGCGAAATCGATGCTCCACCACCATGGCCTGCTGCTCGATGTTTAGCCTTTCCCACAGACAGCTGTCGTCCAGGGGGTAGGCGTAGGAAGCCCGGCGATCACCGGCTGCCAGCTTGCCGGCGAGGAGGTTGATCCCCTGCTGGGCCTGCCAGACATGGACCAGTTCGTGCACCAGCACCGCCTGTTGGTGGAGCAGGGCCAGGGCGAAGTCCTCAGGCAAGCTCCGAAACGGCCAGACGATCCAGTCGCGCCCGAACCACCGCCCGGGCACGAAGGCGCGCGCGAAAGGCCAGGGCGCAGGCAGGATGCGGATCGGACCGAGGTCCAGGGCGTCGCCGAACACCTCCTCGGCCAAGGCCCGCTCTCCGGCGGTCAGTCTCCTCACCGACCCGGCTCCTCGACATATTCCCAGTGCCAGGGCTCGAAATGATAGGGGACGAAGCCGAACCGGTGGGCGTTCTTGACCAGCCACAGATAGGCGGGCGAGCGCGCCATCCATAGCCGGCTGTCCCATGCGGTAGAATCCACGCCCATTCCGGGTGCATGGCCGACATACAGGTCAATGGCGGTCCCCGTGCGATGGGGCGAGCAGGCCGCCCGCCTCAGGCCGTCGCAGTCGCCGTCCCGCGCGCAGCGGACAGCGTCCTGGGCCGGATCGCGCCAGCCCGAGAAGATCTGCAGCAGTTCGGCATCGGCGCCGATGGCCGCGACCTCCGCGCGGGCGGCGGCGGCCATGCGGCGATAGGCCTCCAGCACGTCGCGCCTCAGCAGCCGGGTCAGGCGATCGGCGTGCTCCTCCTCGGGCA
>CAZITK010000269.1:0-2175 GCA_964542145.1 uncultured Brevundimonas sp. | reverse complement strand
TGATCGGCGCGGGCGTCGGCGCCCTGGGCGGCGCCGCCGTCGGCCAGTACATGGACCGCCAGCAACGGGCCATGGAGGCCGAACTGTCGGGTTCGGGCGTGGGCGTAGCGCGTCAGGGCGACAATCTGGTCCTGCGAATGCCGGCCGACGTCACCTTCGCCACCAACCAATCCAACATCGACCAGCGCTTCCTCGGAACCCTCGACGACGTGGCGCGGGTGCTTCAGGAATATGACCGCTCGGTGGTGGACGTGATCGGCCATACCGACTCCTCCGGCGGCGACGCCATCAACCAACCGCTGTCGGAGCGTCGGGCCCTGTCGGTGGCGGACCACCTGATCAGCCGCGGCGTCATGCGCGACCGCCTGTTCGTCGCCGGCAACTCCAGCCGCAATCCGGTCGCCAGCAACGAGACCCCCGAGGGCCGCGCCCAGAACCGCCGCGTGGAAATCCTGATCCGGCCGCTGACCGCCTGACCGGCGGCACCACCCGATGATCGCGAGGCGGCGTCCGTCGGGCGCCGCCTCGTTCACGTTCGGGCGAGGCCCTTGCGCCGCGGCCGCGAAACCGATCCTCTCCGGTCAAGGGAGGGTCGATGACCGAGGATGATGACAGCGGGGCGCGAGAGACCGAGGAGATGCGCCGCGCGCTTGGCCTGATCGGCGTCGCTCTGACCTTCGCCATCGTCACGGGCCTGGCCGTGGTCGGCATCGGCTCGCGGGTGCTCGAGGCGACCGGCCCCGATCAAACGACGGTCCTCATAGCCGCCCGCTAGACCGCCGCAGGTGGTGGCGCATCCGGATCACGGGATCCGCTCGCGCCGTCGCCACGAAATTACCGCTTTACATGACAGGGCCGCGACCCTACATCGCGCGCTCCGGCGGACCCCGTGGTCTAACCGTTATGCGCTGCTAACGCCGGTCTGGGTTAACAATCAACAGGGGGTTACGTGAATTGCGCACGTACCAGCTTCCCCTGGACCTGGTCCGCGAGCGGCCTCCCGAGCGTCCCGTCGCCCTTGTGCGACCGCGTTCGGTTTCCGTAGCGGCGCGCTGGTTCCAGGACAATCTGAAAGCCGACGTCTTCTATGCGGTGAAGGCGAACCCGTCGCGCTGGGTCATCGAGACCCTGGTTGAGACGGGCGTCAATGCCTTCGACGTGGCTTCGCTCGCCGAGATCGAACTGGTCCGTTCGGTCAGCACGACCGCGCGCCTGGCCTTCATGCATCCGGTCAAGAGCCGGTCGGCGATCACGCGCGCCTATTTCGATCACGGCGTCCGCACCTTCTCGCTCGACAGCCATGACGAACTCCAGAAAATCCTTGACGCCACGGCGAACGCCCGCGACCTGAACCTGATCGTGCGCATGGCCGTCTCGGCCGATGGCGCGGCCTATACCCTGTCGGGCAAGTTCGGCGTCACGCCTGACGCAGCGCCGCCGCTGTTGCTCGCCACTCGACGTGCGGTCCAGGACGGGCTGATGGGCGTTTCGTTCCACGTTGGCAGCCAGTGCATGCGCCCGACCGCCTATCAGGCGGCCATGGCCCAGGTCGGTCGCTCGATCTCGCGCGCTGGCGTGATCGTCGACATCGTCGATGTCGGCGGCGGCTTCCCCTCGGTCTATCCGGGCATGGTCCCGCCGGACATGCAGGAATACGCCGACGCCATTCACCGCGGCTTCAATGAGATGCCCGTGTCGGAGACCACCGAGCTGTGGTGCGAGCCCGGCCGCGCCCTGGTGGCCGAGAGCTCTTCGGTGCTGTGCCGCGTGGATCTGAGGAAGGGCGACGCTCTGTATCTGAACGACGGGTCGTACGGCTCGCTGTTCGACGCGACGCATTCGCGCTGGCCCTTCCCGGTCAAGCTGGTGCGCGACGGACGGGCGGCGGACGACCTGCGTCCGTTCCAGTTCTATGGCCCGACCTGCGATTCCATCGACCACATGCCCGGCCCCTTCTATCTGCCGGCCGACATCCGCGAGGGAGACTTCATCGAGATCGGCATGCTGGGCGCTTACGGCGTGGCCATGACCACCGGCTTCAACGGTTACGGCGAGCACGACATCGCCGTGCTGGAGGACGCGCCGATGGCGTCCCTCTACGGCCTCGCTCCCCGCTCCATCCCGACCGTGCGCACCACGGCCGAAGAGCAGGCGCGCAAGGTCGTCCGTCTTTCG
>CAZITK010000268.1:0-2193 GCA_964542145.1 uncultured Brevundimonas sp. | reverse complement strand
GGGGAGGTTATCGAGAGCTATACCGAGGTGGCGCGCCGCCTGGGGATCATGAAAGGCATGCCGACGGTGATCCAGGGGGGTCTGCACTGATGTCGAAGGTCAAGGTCCACGTCTTTCTCAAGCCCGGCGTCCTGGACGTCCAGGGCAAGGCCGTCGAGGGCGCCCTTCAAGGGCTGGGTTGGCCGGGAGTTTCCAACACCCGGGTCGGCAAGCTGATCGAGTTCGACCTGGACGGCGCAGACGACCCCGCCGCCGAGGCCAAGCGCATGTGCGAGACCCTGCTGGCCAATACGGTGATCGAGAGTTACAGAATCGAGACGGAGTGAGCGCTGGGAGGGACGGGGATGATGGACGATCAGGATACGACGCCATCCGTCGCCCCCGACCCTGCGGTTGCCGCTGATCTTCTGGTCTACGATCTCTCGAAATTCCTGCTGACCCTCAGCCTGCTCGTGACGGGCGCCGTTCTGACCCTGAGCGGCACGGCGGCCGAGCGGCCGCCGACCGCCGCCCTGCTGGTGGTGATCGGCTGCCTGGTCGTCAGCGGCTTCGTCTCCATGTCATGCCTGAGCTCCATCGTCACCGCCCGCCATCGCGGCGAGCGGACGCGGCACGCCCTGATGCTGAACCAGATCGCCGCCGGGCTTCTTGGCGCCGGGGTCGGGGCCTTTCTGGTGGTCTGGGGCGGGTTGCTGATCTGAGATCAAGTTGAGACGCTTGCTGAAATTTTGCGTGGCCCTGGCGGTGGTGGTCGGGGTGATCATTTTCGCCACGGCCCTGTACGGCGGTCTGATGGCCGACACCGCTTTCACCCCCGAGGCCAAGGGCGGGGTTCACTGAGCCCGATCGTTCCGGCGAGCCGCTTCGCGGCTTCGGCATCAGCGTGAGTCTGACTACCGCGCGGCGCTGGGGTCCAACCCACCACATCGTCCAGATTGCGAGATGATTCTGGATCATCGAATCAAGCTTGGGTCGCATCACAATCGTTTCAGTATGTCGGCCTGCACGGCCTCGATGATCTTCAGGTTATGGGACTCGCTGATCACCAGTTCTTCGTTCGATCCATCCTGCGCCAGAAGCCTGTAATAGGGATCGCCGTCAGAATCCCGATCGCGACGAACAACCATGTTCCGCAAAGCCGTGGCCGTCAGCGTCCGTTCCTGGCGTCGCCATGGCCACCAGCGCACCAGGGTCGCCTGTCCATTGCGCACGGTCAGTCGCGATTGGGACTGTTTCAGCGTCCAGGCGACCAGCACCAGGCCAAAGATCCAGAATATCGCCATGATCGCCGCCTCGACGGCGGCGTGGAAATGCCCAAAGCCGGGTCCGCGCAGATACCACCAGCTCATGGCGACAAGCGCGCCGATCCAGGCCAGGCAAAACGCCCAGTTGAAGACGGCGGCGTCATTACGAATGATCAAGGGGGGCTCCATGACCAGACACTGCGCGAACCATGCCGAACTTCCGGTAAACCGACGCGTTGTCTCGCCGCCCTGTGACGAGGAATCATCATGACCTTCACCCTCTCCTCCGACGACTTCACCGACGGCGGCGCCCTTCCCGACGCCCAGGTCCAGGCGAAGGGCAACCGATCCCCGCACCTGAAGTGGTCGGGCGCGCCGGAAGGCACCAGGAGCTTCGCCGTCACCTGCTATGATCCCGACGCGCCCACTGGCTCGGGCTTCTGGCACTGGACCGTGGCCAATATCCCCTTCGCCGTCACCGAACTGGCCGCCGGCGCCTCATCCGATGGCCTTCCAGCGGGCGCGGTCGAAGGCCGTACCGACTTCGGCCAGCCCGGCTTCGGCGGCGCCGCGCCGCCGGCCGGCCACGGCCCGCACCGCTACATCTTCACGGTGTTCGCTGTGGATGCCGAGAAACTGGAGGTGACGCCCGACGATTCCGGCGCGAAGTACGGCTTCAACCTGCATTTCCACACCCTGGCCAAGGCGTCGATCACGGCGACCTATGAGAACCGGGGCTGAGAGGCGACGCCGGCGCCCTGACATCGCCATCGAACGCTGCTAAAGGGCCGCGCCATGAGCGCCGCCGTCATCGTCTTTCCCGGGTCCAACTGCGATCGCGACTGCAAGGTCGCGGTGGAGCGCTCGACCGGCGCCAAGGTCGAGGTGGTCTGGCACGGCGAAACCGAGCTGCCAGAGGGCCTCGACCTGATCGTGCTGCCTGGCGGCT
>CAZITK010000267.1:0-2205 GCA_964542145.1 uncultured Brevundimonas sp. | reverse complement strand
CCCCGATGACGCCGGTCGAGGCCAGCATGACGTCGCGCTGGCGGCAACCGAACCGCTTGGCGACTTCCGAGGCGGTGCGGCGGGCGGCGTCCGCGCCGGCCTTACCGGTAAAGGCGTTGGCGCAGCCGGCGTTGACCATCAGGGCCCGGACGTCCAGGCCGCCCTCGTCGGCGTCGAGATGGCGCTTGCACCAGTCGACCGGAGCCGAACCGATCTTGTGCCGGGTGAACACGCCGGCGCAGCTGGCGCCCTCGGGAAACCGGACAATCAAGAGGTCGTCGCGCTCGTGCTGATAGAAGCCGGCGCGCGCCGTCGCCATCTCGACGCCGGCCACCGGCGCCATGTTGGGAAAAGGTACGGCGAGGGGCGAGACGGCCAGGCCAGGCTTGCCGGCCAAAGCCGTCTTCGATGTCGCGGGAGCGGCGGGCCGTTTGAGGACCTGGGCCAGGGGGTCGAGCGCCTTGCCGACGGCCCTTTCCAGCCGCTGGGCGGCGCCGCCGCCGTCAAGCTCGGGCGACCGGCTCACGCCGCCTCCTCCGCCGAAGCGTTGGGAGCTGGGAGGTTGGGAGTTGGGGCGGCCGGAGCCGTATCGTCGTCGAGCGATTCTATTCGCGCGCGTCCGCGCAGCTGTTCCAACAGCTGGCGCACCCGCTCATAGGTCAGATAGCGCACGATCTGAGGCCGGGCCTGTTCCAGGGTCGGGGGTTCTTCGTCGCGGCGATCCTCGATTTTCAGAACGGCCCAGCCGGCGTCGGTCTCGACCGGCGGAGTCACGGCGCCCGGTCCGGTTCCGGCCAGCGCAGCGGCCAGGGCGCGGGCATAGGCTTCAGGCAGGACGTCCAGAGTGGTCCAGCCTAGATCTCCGCCCGAGGCGCGCGCGGCGGGATCGAGGGATCGCTCGGCCGCCACGGCGGCGAAGTCGGCGCCGGTGGCCACCAGACCGCGCACCGCTTCCGCTTCCGCTTGGGTCGCTGTCAGGATCAGCCTGACCCTCAGCTCTTCGCCCCCCTGTAGCTGACGCAGCTGTTCGCGATGCAGGGCCTCCACGGCCTGGGGCGTGACCGCGCCGTCGATGGCGGATTCCACAAGAATGTCGGCCAAAATCCGCTCGCGCGCGGCCGCCAGCCGGCGCTCGACCGAGGGGGCGCTGTCGAGCCCCCGACGCTCCGCCTCGCGCGCCAACAACTTCTGGTCGATCACCTCGTCCAGCACGCGCGAGAACAGCGCCGAACTGCTTTCCAGCGCGTCGCTTTCGCTGATCAGGCCTTGAGCCACGGCCTCGCGACGCACATCGGAGGCCCAGACCGCGCGACCGTCGACACGCGCCACTTCCCTGTCCCCGGCCTCCGCCGGCAGGTCGGGGTCGCTCTCGGTTCGCGTGCAGGCGGCCAGCGCAAGGGCGCTCAGGAAGACACAGGCGAGGGTTGAGATGCTGTGGGGCGCGCTCTGGGCCATGACCCTGCCTCCTTTTGTGGGTGTGGAGCCGGCTGTCAGACCCCGGTCGCTATCCCGTTCGGCGCCGCGCGGCGGGTTCCCCACCCCTCGCGTTGACACGGATAAGGCCGGTGCTTAAGTCTCGCCCGCGCCTAAGTCGAGGGGTTTTCGACCGCCCGCGCGCCCGTTTTCCGGTGCTTTTCGTAGGCGCGCCCGGTGAGTGGTCGCAAGGGCGTCAATCTCCCGCCGCCCGGCGCGCGGGCCTTTGGGTGACCCGCCGCCGCTTCGCCCTTTCTCGCTCGAGCCGCGCGCCGGTTCGCCCGTATCCGGATACCCCATGCTCGGTTTCGCCAAGAAGTTCTTCGGCTCTTCCAACGACCGGAGGGTCGCCGCCTTCACGGCCCAGGTTCAGAAGATCAACGCCCTGGAGCCCAAGTTCGCCACACTGTCGGATGACGAACTGCGGATGATGACCGACACCCTCAGGGACCGGCACGCGGCGGGCGAGAGCCTGGACAAGCTGCTGAACGAGGCCTTCGCCCTCGTGCGTGAGGCGTCCAAGCGGGTGTTGGGCCAGCGTCAGTACGACGTCCAGCTGGTCGGCGGGATGATCCTGCACGAAGGCGGCATCGCCGAGATGCGCACCGGTGAGGGCAAGACCCTGGTGGCCGTGGCTCCGGTCTATCTGAACGCACTGACCGGCAAGGGCGTGCACGTCATCACGGTCAACGATTATCTCGCGCGCCGTGACGCCGAGTGGATGGGCCGGGT
>CAZITK010000266.1:0-2215 GCA_964542145.1 uncultured Brevundimonas sp. | reverse complement strand
AGATCACGGCCGAGAGCGGCATCGCCGCCGGCGTGCGCCGCATCGAGGCCCTGACCGGCGAGGCCGCGCGGCAGTATCTGGAAGGCCAGGCCCGGATCGCCCGCTCGCTGGCGCGCGACTTCAAGGTCCAGCCCGGCGACGTGCCCGCCCGCGTCGAGGCTCTGACCGGCTCGGTCAAGGCGCTGGAGAAGCAAGTCGCCGAGCTGAAGAAGCAGGTGGCGCTGGGTGGCGGCTCCGGGGCGAACGTCGCGCCCGAGGAAATCAACGGCGTCCGGCTGATCGCGCGCGTGCTCGACGGGGTGGACGGCAAGGGCCTGCGCGGCGTGACCGAGGATTTCCGCAAACAGGTCGGCTCGGGCGTCGTCGTCCTGATCGGCGTGACCGACGGCAAGGCGGCCGTCACGGTGGCGACGACATCCGACATGTCGGGCAAGGTCAACGCCGCTGATCTGGCGCGCGCCGCGGTGCTCGCCATGGGCGGCCAGGGCGCGGGTGGCAAGCCGGATTTCGCCCAAGGCGGCGCGCCCGACGGATCAAAAGCCGAGCACGGTCTCCAGGCCGTGCGCGAGGCCCTGGGATTGTAGCGGGTAGATGAAATTTCTCGACCAGGCGAAAATCTATGTCCGCTCAGGCAACGGGGGCGGCGGCGCCGTGTCGTTTCGGCGCGAGAAGTTCATCCCCAACGGCGGGCCAGACGGCGGCGACGGCGGTCGGGGCGGCGACGTCTGGGTCGAAGCGGTCGAGGGGCTGAACACCCTGATCGACTATCGCTACAAGCAGCATTTCAAAGCCCAGACCGGCCATCACGGTCAGGGCCGCAACATGCATGGCGCCAAGGGCGAGGACGTGGTGCTGAAGGTGCCTGTGGGAACCCAGGTGCTGGACGAAGACAAGGACACGGTCCTTCTGGACATGGACCGCGCGGGCAAGCGCGAACGGCTTTTGCGGGGCGGTAACGGCGGCTGGGGCAACGATCGGTTCAAGGGGCCGGTGAATCAGGCGCCCAAACACGCCAATCCCGGTCAGGAGGGCGAGGAGCGGTGGATTTGGCTACGGCTCAAGCTGATCGCCGACATTGGCCTGGCGGGTCTGCCAAACGCGGGTAAGTCCACCTTCTTGTCGGCGGTCTCGGCGGCCAAGCCCAAGATCGCCGATTATCCCTTCACCACCCTGGCTCCAAACCTGGGGGTGGTGGACCTGTCGGCCACGGAACGGTTCGTCATCGCAGACATTCCGGGGCTGATCGAGGGGGCGTCCGAGGGGGCTGGCCTAGGCACGCGGTTCCTGGGACATGTCGAGCGCTCGGCCAGCCTGATCCACCTGGTCGACGGAACCCAGGAAGACGTGGCCGGCGCCTGGTCCACCATCCGGCATGAGCTCGAGGCCTATGGCGAAGGGCTGGGTGACAAGGTCGAGATTCTGGCGCTCAACAAGATCGACGCCCTGACGCCGGAGGCGCGCGAGGAAAAGGCGCTGGCGTTGAAAGCTGTGGCCGGTCGGCGACCGTATCTGGTGTCGGGCGTCTCGGGTGAGGGCGTGAAGGAGCTACTCCGCGTCGCCTGGGCCGAGGTTCGCCGCGCACGGGGCGAGGCGGTCGGGCCGGACGACGAGAACATCGAGAGCACGGCGGACGGCTGGACGCCCTGACGCAAAATCAGGTGATCAGGTTCGGCGCGGATCGGCCGGTGCGCTGCGAAATACCGGCCAGGGCCTCGGCCAGGCGCGCGATCGGCCGCAGAGCCTCGGCCGGATCGAGGTCGAGCTTGCCGTCCTGCGCCTCGTAGCGTTCCAGATAGAGCCTGATCGTCGCCCCCTCCGTTCCCGTCCCCGACAGGCGCAGCACTACACGCGATCCGTCCGTCGTCACGATGCGCAACCCCTGGCCGCGGCTGAGCGAGCCGTCGATCGGGTCTTCATAGGTGAAGTCGTCGGCCGCCCGGATGACGAAGCCCTCGAAGGTCTGGCCGGGCAGGGCCGCCAGACGCCCTCGCAAGTCGTCAACCAGACCCTCGGCCGCGGCAGCGTCCACGCCTTCATAGTCGTGGCGGGCATGATAGTTGCGGCCGTAGGCGGCCCAGTGGTCGCGGGCGATGGCTTCGACCGACTGACGGCGCGCCGCCAGGATGTTGAGCCACAGCAGCACCGCCCACAGCCCGTCCTTCTCGCGTACGTGATCCGAGCCGGTGCCGGCGCTCTCCTCGCCGCACAGGGTGAC
>CAZITK010000265.1:0-2249 GCA_964542145.1 uncultured Brevundimonas sp. | reverse complement strand
CAGGGCACCTTTGAGACCTTCATGGAGGCGGGGCGCCAGCACCATGGCGGTGACTGGTCCGGCAAGTGGATCCTGACGGCGGGTCTGGGCGGCATGGGCGGGGCGCAGCCGCTCGCCGCGACCATGGCGGGGGCGTCATGCCTGGCCGTCGAATGCCAGGCCAGCCGGATCGAGATGCGGCTGCGGACCCGCTATCTGGACGAGCGGGCCGACAGCCTGGACGAGGCCCTGGCCATTCTGGAGCGCGCCAAGGCCGAGGGCCGGGCGGTGTCGGTGGGCCTGCTGGGCAATGCGGCCGAGGTTCTGCCGGAACTGGTGCGGCGCGGGGTGCGGCCGGACCTGGTGACGGATCAGACCAGCGCGCATGATCTGGTCAACGGCTATCTGCCCAAGGGCTGGACCGTGGCGGCGTGGGAAGACAAGCGCCGCACCGATCCGGAGGCGGTCAAGACGGCGGCGGCGGCGTCGATCGTGGAGCATGTCGAGGCCATGCTGGCGTTTCAGGCGGCGGGCGTGCCGACCACCGATTACGGCAACAACATCCGGCAGGTGGCGCTGGACAACGGCGTGGAGAACGCCTTCGACTTTCCCGGCTTCGTGCCCGCCTACATCCGGCCGCTGTTCTGCCGCGGCATCGGTCCCTTCCGCTGGGCGGCGTTGTCGGGAGACCCGGAGGACATCGCCAGGACCGACGCGGCGATGAAGCGGCTGTTTCCGGAGAACGACAGCCTGCATCGCTGGCTGGACATGGCGGCCGAGCGGATCGCGTTTCAGGGTCTGCCGGCGCGCATCTGCTGGATCGGCCTGGGCGACCGGCACCGGGCCGGGCTGATGTTCAACGAGATGGTCGCTACGGGCGAGCTGAAGGCGCCGATCGTGATCGGGCGCGACCATCTGGATAGCGGCTCGGTGGCCAGCCCCAATCGCGAAACCGAGGCGATGATGGATGGGTCGGACGCCGTGTCGGACTGGCCTCTGCTGAATGCGCTTCTGAACACCGCCTCAGGCGCCAGCTGGGTGTCGCTGCATCACGGAGGCGGCGTGGGCATGGGCTACAGCCAGCACTCGGGCGTCGTGATCGTGGCGGACGGAACGCCGGAAGCGGCGAAACGGCTGGAACGGGTGCTGTGGAACGACCCGGCGACGGGCGTGATGCGCCACGCGGACGCGGGCTATGACATCGCGCGGGAGGCGGCGCGCGAGCAGGGGTTGAGGTTGCCCTCGTTGAGTTGATCCTTCTCCCCTGGGGGGAGAAGGTGGCTCGCGTCAGCGAGACGGTTGAGGGGGCTGTCGGCCATGCATCAGACGCCTGACCGGACACGCCGTGCGCCTCGGCTGAGATCGGTCGTGACGCCGGCGGAATCTCAGCTCTGGGATTTGCTGCGAGGTCGCAAGTTCGAAGGTCTCAAGTTTCGCCGGCAGGCGCCGGTGGCGGGCTCCGTTGTCGATTTCTTTTGCCCGGATTTGAAGCTTGTCATCGAATTGGATGGCGGGATTCACGACCTCCGTGCCGAAGAGGATGCATCGAGGGATGAGCGACTGGCCGGCGCCGGGTTCACCGTGATGCGGTTCCCGAACGGCGCCTTTCAGACCAATCCGGCGGTTGTGCTGGACGCGATTCGATCCCATGCAGCGCGCGGGCGGACATAGCCCCCTCAACCGAGCCGCTTCGCGGCCCACCTTCTCCCCCGAGGGGAGAAGGAAGGAGTTCAGATGACCCAGATCACCATCGGCGATGCGCCGCTTACCCTCGCCCAGCTTCGCGCCGTGCTGGACGGACCGTGCACCGTGTTCCTGACCGAGAGCGCCTGGGCCGATGTCGAGAAAGGGGCGGCCATGATCGCGGCGATCGTGGCCGAGGGGCGGACGGTCTATGGGATCAACACCGGCTTCGGCCTGCTGGCCAACACCTCGATCGCGCCGGGTGATCTGGAGACGCTGCAGAAGAACCTGGTGCTGAGCCACGCCTGCGGGGTGGGGCCGCTATTGTCGCCGGCGGTGACGCGGCTGTTGATGGTGCTGAAGATCGCGTCGCTGTCCAAGGGGGCGTCGGGCATCCGCCGCGCGACGCTGGAGGCGCTGATCGCCCTGGTCAACGCTGAGGTGCTGCCGGCCATTCCAGCCAAGGGGTCGGTGGGGGCGTCGGGAGACCTGGCGCCGCTGGCCCATATGTCGTGCGTGCTGATCGGCGTCGGCGAGGCGCGGGCCGGTGAAGAGATTCTGGCGGCCGAGGCGGCGCTGGCGCGCGT
>CAZITK010000264.1:0-2249 GCA_964542145.1 uncultured Brevundimonas sp. | reverse complement strand
GCCGTCAGACGACGTCAGCAGCCGCAGCCACAGATACTGCGCGATATTGGTGTCCTGATACTCATCGACCAGGATGTAGCGGAATCGGCCGCGATATTCCTCCGCGATATCCGCATGGTTCGCCAGGATGGTCAGGTTATGCAGCAGCAGGTCGCCGAAATCGCAGGCGTTCAGCGTCCTCAGCCGCGCCTGATAGGCGGCGTACAGCGCCTGCCCCTTGCCGTTGGCGAAATCCTCGGTGGCGGGGAGCTTGTCGGGCGACCAGCCACGGTTCTTCCAGTGGTCCACCAGCCCCGCCAGCGAGCGCGGCGTCCATCGCTTGGTGTCGATATTGGCGGCTTCCAGCAGCTGTTTCAGCAGCCGCTCCTGGTCGTCGGTGTCCAGGATGGTGAAGCTGGACTTCAGCCCTACAAGCTCGGCGTGCCGACGCAGGATCTGGGCCGCTACCGAGTGGAAGGTGCCAAGCCAGCGCAGGCCCTCGGCCGAGGGGCCGATCAGGGCGGTGATCCGTTCGCGCATCTCTCGCGCGGCCTTGTTAGTGAAGGTGACGGCCAGGAGTTCCCACGGTCGCGCCCGTCCCGTGGCCAGGAGGTGCGCCAGGCGGGTGGTCAGCACCCGCGTCTTGCCGGTGCCCGCCCCGGCCAGGACCAGCACGGGCCCCTCGGTCGTCTCGACCGCCAGCCTCTGCTCGGGGTTCAGCCCGGCCAGATAGTCGGCGGGGCCTTCAGGCCCCTGGGCGCGCGCCAGGTCGGAGATGCGGGGCGCTGGCCGGGAGGCGGACAGGGGCGCGGTCACGGGCGGGCGGTAAGACTGCAGAACATCGGCGGAACATAGGCGGGTGGACCCTGCGGCGAAAGACCGGCCCGGCGTGCCGAACGTGGAACCGCGTTCGCCTCGTCTCGTTCAGGCTTGACCATAACGGACTGAGGGAGACCCGAATGACCGACCCCAACACAACGCCGCAAGCGCCGCGCGACGATACGCGTCACCACACCACCGTGGTCAACACCGCCCCGACCGAACGCAGCGGCGGCGGCGCGGGCATGGCCTTCCTCATCGGCGCCGTAGTGGTCGTTCTGGCGGTGATCGTCTGGTTCGTTTTCGTGCGCGGAACCGGCCCCGAGCTGGCGGTGCCCGAGAGCCTCAATGCCGACGTCGACATCACCATGCCGGAAGCGCCGCGTCTGCCCGAGCCCCCGGCCAATCCGGTCCCAGCCCCCGCGCCCGCTAGTTGATCTGATTGGCACTGAGCGGAGGCGGCTCCCGATCCACCGGGAGCCGCTGTCCGTGTGGGCGCACGCTTCACGACGGGGCCCAGTGATCCCGGCCTATGAAGGCGCGACAGATTCGATAACCCAGAGGTTCGTGCGCCGCCCGGATCGAAGCGCGTGCGGCGATACTCCTGGCCAGCGCCAGGGCCCGGAAGGGCCCGTCTTCGCCCAAGGGCGCACGACCCGCTCCGCCGCGTGAGGCCGACGTCGCATCCCGCGCGCCGACCCTAAGCTTGATCGCCGAGGCGCGATCAGGCCGCCTCAGCCATAGGCCTGCAGCGCCCGCACATCCACATCGCCCGCCTTGATGGCCGCGATGGCCTGGGCGGCGGCGACGGCGCCGGCGGTGGTGGTGTAGTAGGGGATCTTCATCATCAGGGCGGTACGGCGGATCGAGAAGCTGTCGGCCAGTGACTGCTTGCCCGCGGTGGTGTTGAAGACCAGCTGGACCTCGCCGTTCTTCATGGCGTCGACGATGTGGGGGCGGCCCTCCAACACCTTCTTGACCAGCCGCGCCTCCAGCCCCTGCTCGGTCAGATGGGCGTGCGTCCCGCCAGTGGCGATCAGGCTGAAGCCCTGGTCGACCAGGGCGCGGGCGGCCTGGAGGATGAACGGCTTGTCGTCGTCCTTGACTGAGATGAAGGCGCAGCCCTGGGTCGGCAGCGTGGTGCCGCCGCCGATCTGGCTCTTGGCGAAGGCGCGGGCGAAGGCCGGGGTCAGATCAGCCTCGTCGTCGCGGCGCCAGTCCAGGCCCATGACCTCGCCGGTCGAGCGCATCTCGGGCCCCAGCACGGTGTCGACATTGGCGAACCGGGCGAAGGGAAAGACGGCTTCCTTGACCGCGATGTGGTCCAGCGCCCGGTCGACCAGGTCGAAGGAGTCCAGTTTCTCGCCGGCCATGACCTTGGCGGCGATGGCGGCGATCGGCTTGCCGATGGTCTTGGCCACGAAGGGCGCCGTCCGGCTGGCGCGCGGATT
>CAZITK010000263.1:0-2264 GCA_964542145.1 uncultured Brevundimonas sp. | reverse complement strand
GAGGCGCGCGAAGCGGTGCGCGCCCTGGTGGTCGCCGGAGAGTTCGAACTGGACAGAACCCTGGTCGAAGCCCTCCCCCGGTTGGAGCTGATCGCTTGTTTCACCGCCGGCCATGACGGAATCGACGTGGGCTGGTGCGAGGCGCGGGGCCTCAAGGTCAGCCATGCGCCCGGCGTCAACCATGAGGACGTGGCCGACCACGCGCTCGGCCTGATCCTGGGATCGCTGCGCAACATCGCCTCGGGTGACCGGACCTTGCGCGCCGGCGGCTGGACGCCGGACGGCAAGAGCCTCAGCCCGTCCCTGGCCGGCAAGCGGCTGGGCGTCGTCGGCCTGGGCGGCATCGGCCGGGCGCTGGCCCGTCGCGCCGAGGCCTGCCGCATGACCGTCGCCTGGTGGGGCCCGCGCGACAAGCCCGACGCGCCCTGGCCCCGCGCCGAGAGCCTCGTCGCCCTCGCCGGCGACAGCGACGTGCTCGCGGTGGCGTGCAAGGCCGATGAGACCAATCGCGGACTGATCTCGGCCGAGGTCATCCAGGCGCTCGGTCCGAGCGGCCTGCTGGTCAATGTCGCGCGCGGCCAACTGGTCGACGAAGACGCCCTGATCGCGGCGCTGCGCTCGGGCCGCCTGGGCGCGGCGGCGCTGGACGTCTTCGCCGAGGAGCCGACCGATCCCGCGCGCTGGACCGAGGTCCCCAACACCCTGCTGACGCCCCACACCGCCGGCGCCACCGACCAGGCGGTCCAGGCCATGCTCGGCCTCCTGCTCCAGAACCTTGAGGCCCATTTCGACGGCGGCCCGCTGGTGACGCCGGCCAAGGCCTGATCCCGGCGACGGCCGGTTCATCACGACGGTCACGGCGGATTCACAACGAATACGACGGGTCGGCGCGAATGACGCAACCGAGGCCTAGGTCGACACCGTGAGCCCAACGGATCGAGTGCAAGGGCCTCGATCAAATCAAGGCGGCCGGACGCCGCCTTTCACACCCCGCGGAAAGACCTTTGGCCTCTCCACATCCTCAGTCCCGTTGTGTCCGTCGTGACCTCGCCGTGCGCACCGTGATGCACCTTCCCCCGCAGGTCCGATCCGGATCAGCGAACCGTCGGGGCCTAGGCCGGGCGCACCTTCAGCCGGGCGCTCGACGCGTCCTCGACGATGACATTGTCGCCCGCCAGGGGCTGGGGCACGCCCTGCCCGATCAGCTCGGCCTGCCATTCGGCGCCGGAGACGAAGATCCGCCCGTGGTTGTCGACGAAGGCCTGGACGACCCTGGCCTTCTGCCCCACCAGGCGACTGTCGCGGTCGTTGATGTCGCCTTCTGGCGGATTGATCCGCTTGATCAGCCGCCGCGCGAAGACTGTGCCGATCAGGGTCAGGGCGGCGAAGACGATGATCTCGCCCACCACCCCGAGCGGCAGGCCGACGGCGGTCAGCACCGCCACCACCCCGGCCGCGACCGCCGGCCACAGCAGCCATTCGCTGCCTATGGTGGCCTCGATGACCAGGATCACCGCCGCGATGGCCAGCCAGATCCAGAAGGGCTGGGCCGCATAGAGGTCGCTCACCCACTCCATGGGTTCACTCCGTGATGGGAACGCCGCCGGTCCCGCGATGCGGCTGGCGCTGGGTCTGAGCCTGGACGCCAGTCAGTCGGGCGTCGGTGCGGGCGCGCTGTTGCTCGCCGGCCAGACCGACCAGTTCGCCCAGCCCGGCGATGGTGCCGACCAGTCCGCCCATCTCGGCCGGCACGATGACCGTCTTCTGGGTCGGGTTGCGGGCCAGTTCGGCGAAGGCCTCCACATACTTCTGGGCGACGAAGTAGTTGATGGCGTTGACGTCGCCCCGGGCGATGGCCTCCGACACCATGGCGGTGGCGCGGGCCTCGGCCTCGGCCTCCCGCTCGCGGGCCTCGGCGTCGCGAAAGGCGGCTTCCTTTCGGCCCTCGGACTCCAGGATCGCGGCCTGTTTCGCACCCTCGGCGCGGGCGATGGCGGCCTGTTTCTCGCCGTCCGCCTCGGTGATCACCGCCCGGCGCTCGCGCTCGGCCTTCATCTGGCGGGCCATAGCGTTGGTGATGTCGGTGGGCGGGGTCAGGTCCTTGATCTCGATCCGGTTGGCCTTGACGCCCCACGGCTCGGTGGCCGCGTCGATGACCTGCAACAGGCGGGTGTTGATGGCGTCGCGCTGGCTCAGCACCTCGTCCAGCTCCATCGAGCCGACCACGGTCCTGAGGTTGGTCATGCACAGCTGCGCGATGGCGT
>CAZITK010000262.1:0-2287 GCA_964542145.1 uncultured Brevundimonas sp. | reverse complement strand
GGCGGAAATGGTGGGTCTGGCCCGCCATCGGCCCCAGGCCGCCGACCTGCCAGAACAACCATTGATCGACCTCGGCGCGGGCGCGGATGTCGGTCGGATAGAACTTGCCGGACTTGCTCGCGAGATACTGCAGGATCGCCCCGCTCTCGAAGACGGATAATCGCTGGCCGTCGGGACCGTCAGGATCCACGATGGCCGGCATGCGGTTGTTTGGGCTGATGGCCAGGAAGTCAGGCCTGAATTGCTCGCCCGCCCCGATGTTCACCGGCTTCAGCTCATAGGCCAGGCCCATCTCCTCGAGCGCAATGGACACTTTCCAGCCATTGGGCGTCGGCCAGTACCAGAGCTCGATTGGGGCGGGCATTAGCGTCTCTCCTGTTCGTTGAGAGGTTTGATCTGGGGGCCGGGGCCGCGGCCCGCAACCGGACCGTTCAGGCCGGGTTCATAGCCTTGCCTGCAGGTTCCATGCTTCCGGACGCCCACCGAGACCGAGGAGATGTAATCATGCACGCCCTGATTAAGGCCGCCGGCCTGGCCCTCGCCCTGACGGTCGTCGGCGCCCCAGCCGTGGCGGCCGCCGAGGCCTCCCAGCCCGACCGTCGCGAATGGCGCCAGGAGCGCCGCGACGCCCGGCCCGAGAACCGCGACAGCCGCCGCGACGCCAGGCCTGAACGCCGCGATAATCGCAAGGAAGCGCGCAAGGATCGCAGCGAGGATTCCCGCGAATGGCGCCGCGAGCGCCGCAGTCAGTCGAAGCCCGGCGGTTGATTCTTGAGCGACCGATCCCCGTTCAGTCAGGGTTCATGGACGGGGCCGCATCGTTTCCGACAAGCCGCCCATGACGGGCGTGCGGGGATCAGAATGACCATGAAGCGCTCTCTCATGATGGCGTCCGCGGTGATCGCCCTGGCCTTGCCGGCGATGGCGCCCACGACCGTCGCGGCGGCCCAGGAACGCGGCCGCGACCGCGCCGAGAGCTCCAGCCGCGCCGAGCGGCCGGCTCGCCAGGCTCGCCAGGCTCGCTCAGAGCGCGCCTCTTCGGCCCAGCCGCGGCGTGAAACACCGCGCGAAGCCCGGCCGCCTCGCGCAGAGCGTCCTCAGCGCCCCGAGCGGCCGCGCGCGGAGCGCCCCGTGCAGGCCGATCGCCCGGTCTCGAGGCCGGAGCGGCGCGCCGAGCGGCCGGATCGCCCCGACCGCACCGACACAGGTCAGAATCGCGGCGGCGACCTTGGGAATGGGCAGCGGCCGGACCGCCCCAATCGGCCCGAGGCTGGCCAGGATCGTGCCGATCGCAGCCAGTGGCGGCGCCCCGACCGACCGGAACGTCCGGGACGGTCTGACACCGTGCGCCCGGGTCTCGACGGCCGGGGGCAAGGCGACGGGAACAGGGGGGAGCGCAATAGGGGCGACCGCTGGCAGAACCGTGACCGCGACAGTCGATCGAACAACCGCGACCGGGCTCAACCTCCGCGCAACTATGATGGTCGCCGCGACCAGCGCCGCCGCGAATACCGCCGTCAGCTCGAACGACAGTGGAATCGCGACGTCTGGTTGCGCGATTGGCGTTATCGCCACGGCTATGACTGGTGGCGGCGAAATGACTGGTTCGGCGCATATAGCGGCTATCGCGTCGGCTTCTACTACGCGCCCGGATATGGCTACTGGCAGGTGCCGAACGCCTATTACAATCGCACCTGGCGCGAGGGCGAATTCCTGCCTGAAGCGTTCTGGCGATATCGCCTGAATGATTATCGCTCGTACGGTCTACCCCTGCCGCCCGAGGGCACACGGTGGGTCCATGTCGATAACCACCTGTATCTGATCGACGAATATGATGGCTACATCGTCGACGTGATCCGCGACGCCTGGCGCTGGTAGCCTCGGAAGCGGCTGTAACGGTGTGATCGCGGCCGCCGGGAAACCGGCGGCCGCGCCGTCTGAGCTCGCGCCCGACGCCCCGGTTCAGAACCGGATAGCCCCGAGCCGTGATGACGACCATGAGGGCGACACCGTCGAGCCCGACACGGGCTAAGCCTGAAGCTTGATCAGCGCGACAAGGTCCCGCTCTGATCGCGTGATCAGACGCCCAGCTTCGCCTTCAGAATTTCATTCACCGCGGCCGGGTTGGCCTTGCCGCCGGTGGCCTTCATGACCTGGCCGACGAACCAGCCGATGGCCTGGGGCTTGTCCTTCACGGCCGCGACCTTGTCGGGGTTGGCGGCGATGATCTCGTCAATCGCGCCCTCGATCGCGGAAGTATCGGTCACCTGAATCAAGCCCCGCGCCT
>CAZITK010000261.1:0-2288 GCA_964542145.1 uncultured Brevundimonas sp. | reverse complement strand
GCGGCCGTCCTTGGCCAGTTCGGCCTCGATGTGGTGGAAGCGGCGGATGAACTTGGCGTTGGCGGCCGAGAGCGCGTCCTCGGGCTCGACCCCGAGTTTGCGGGCCAGATTGGCGAGGACGAACAGCAGGTCGCCGACCTCCTCGCGCACCGTCTCCAGGTCGCCCGAGGCGATCTCGGCCTTCAGCTCCGCGGCCTCCTCCTCCAGCTTGTCGAACACCTGATCCGTCGAGGGCCAGTCGAAGCCGACGCGGGCGGCGCGTCTGGTCAGCTTGGCGGCGCGGGCCAGGGCGGGGAGGGCCACGGGCACGTCGTCGAGCACGCCGTGCTGGGCGCGGTCTTTTCGTTCGGCTGCCTTGATGTCCTCCCAGCGGGCCTTCTGAGACACGGCGTCGGCATGCGGCGTCTCGTCGCCGAACACATGCGGATGCCGGCGGACCAGCTTGTCAGCCATGGCGGCGGCCACGTCGTCGAAGGCGAACAGGCCCTGCTCCTCGGCCAGACGGGCGTGGAAGACCACCTGGAACAAGAGGTCCCCCAGCTCGGATTTCAGCTCCGCCATGTCGCCGCGCTGGATGGCGTCGGCCACCTCATAGGCCTCCTCCAGCGTATAGGGGGCGATGGTCTGAAAACTTTGCTCCAGGTCCCAGGGGCAGCCGGTCTCGGGGTCGCGCAGCCGGGCCATGATGGCGTTCAGCCGGTCGAGGGGGGCGTCGGGCAGGGTCATGCGGCCTCTCCGTCGCGGGCGGCCAGAGCGGCGCGGATTTCGGCGTGGCGACCGGGCGTCATGGGATAGAGGCGCAGCACCCACGCCGACACCAGCAGCAGCACGAACGGGGCAGCGATGAACAGCCATTGCAGACCCAGGATGACGCCGGGATCGTTGACCGCGCCGGGTCTGGGGTCAAAGCCGATCCACTCCAGCACCGCGAAGGCGCCGACCGAGACGGCGTAGCCGAGCTTGGACGTGGCGGTCAGGATGGAGAACAGCAGGCCGGTGCGGTCGGCGCGTTCCTCCAGCCTGATGGCGTCCGACGCATCGGCCATCATGGCGCGCAGCAAGAGGTCCGCCGCCCCGAAGGCCAGGCCGGTGCCGAAGATGGCGACGGCGGCGGCTGCGAAGTTTCCGGCCGGAACCAGCAGGGTGGCGGCGGCGAAGCTGGCCGCGAAATAGACGCTGCCGATAGCCAGGGCCGTGTGCTTGCCGATGCGCGTGGCCAGGACCGCCCAGATCGGCGCCCCGACCAGGCCGGCGACGAAATAGATCAAGAGCAGGATCGAGGTCTGCTCGCGCTCGAAGCCCCGGGCGTGCTCGAAGAAGTAGAAGAACAGCACCCCGATCAGGCCACGCGCGGCGCCCAGCATCAGGTCCGAGATCAACAGGCGGCGCAGCACGGGCTTCATGATCATCTTCAGCGTCGCGCCCATGCCGCCGTGCGGGGGCGGGGTGACGTTCCGGGGCTCGGGCGTGAAGGTGAAGGTGATGAGAAGAGCGATCGGAACCATGACGACGATGAAGCCGCCCTGCATCCTGACCGCCTCGGGATAGGAATAGCCCATGGCCTGGGCGATGACCGGGATCATCAGCACCGCCAGGACGCCCAGGATGTTGGCCACCTGCCAGAAGCCGTAGATGCGCGACCGCTGGTCGTAGTCGGGCGACAAAACGGCGGCCCAGCTCATCTGGCTGAGCAGGCTGATCGAATAGCCCAGGTACATGATGACCAGCCAGGCGGTGAGGTAGAGCGCCGAGGCGCCCTCGGCCGCGAAGAACAGCATGGCGACCGAGCCCATCAGGATCGGCGCGCCGGCCGCCATCCAGACGCGATAGCGGCCCCATCGGGTCGAGGTGCGGTCGATGATCATGCCGAGGAACGGATCGACGACGATGTCGGCCAGGCGGACGATCAGGAAGACCAGGCTGACGGCGGCCAGCGGCACGCCGACGTGGCTGGCGTAGAACTCGGGCAGGGTGACGTAGACCGGCAGGCCGAGCGCCGCATAGGGCAGGCAGCTGGCGGCGAAGGCGGCGAGGGTGCGGTTCGAGCGGCGTCCGGTCGGAGCGGCTGAAGAGGAGGCGGCGGTCATGGACGCGGTCCGGCGGCGGCGCCGAGTCGGCCGCCACGCTCACCATGCCGTGTTCGCGTCAGACGCGCGAGCCGCCAGCGCAGCCTTGCGGTCGCCATCATGACCGGGCCACCATCAGCCGATGTCGCTTCGTCTCCTATCCCTCGCTGTGATCGCCCTGGTCTGCGCCGTCCTCGGAGGGCTCTGCGCCCTGCTCGCCTT
>CAZITK010000260.1:0-2313 GCA_964542145.1 uncultured Brevundimonas sp. | reverse complement strand
CCCCGCCGCTCGCGCAGCATGTGCCAGGGCACGATGTTGGAGTGGTGCTCCATCTGGCTGACGATGAGCTCGTCGCCCGGCTGGACGGTAGTCCCGATCCCGGCGGCCACCAGATTGATCGCCTCGGTCCCGCCCTTGGTCCAGACGATGTTTTCGGCGCTCGGCGCGTTCAGAAACTGCGCCATGGTCTCGCGCGCGGCCTCGAACGCCTCGGTCGTCTCATTGGCCAGGGTGTGCAGGCCCCGGTGGACGTTGGCGTAACTGCCGCGCATCGCCCCGGACATGGTCTCAATCACCGCCCGAGGCTTCTGGGCCGAGGCGGCGTTGTCCAGATAGACCAGCGGCTTGCCATTCACCTCGCGCGACAGGATCGGCACTTGGGCGCGAGCGGCGTGCACATCAAAGCCCGCCTTTCCACCCCCGCCTGCGGGGGAGGGGGACCCCGAACCGGTGGAGGCGGCAAGTCCAACACCGGCGTATGGCGTCGCTCCCTCCACCGCCGTGCCGGCGGTCCCCCTCCCCCGCGCCGCTTCGCTCTGAGTGGGCGGAGTGTTCACAGGCGCGCCGTCAGCCATTCCCGCACCCTCTCCCGCGCACCGTCGTGATCGATCCGATCGACCACCTCGAACAGGAAGGCCTGGGTCAGCAGCGCCCGCGCCTCGTCAACCGGCAGCCCCCGCTGCTGCATGTAGAACAGGGCGCTCTCATCCAGATTGCCGACCGTGGCGCCATGCGCGCACTGCACGTCGTCGGCGTAGATTTCCAGCTCCGGCTTGGCGTTCACCTCGGCCCGCTCGCCCAGGATCAGGGCGTGATGGCCCATCCGCGCATCCGTCCCATCGGCCCCGCGCTGGACCACGATCTTGCCCTGGAACACGCCCCGCGCGGTGTCCGTCACCACGCCCTTGGCCAGCTGGCTGGTCCGCCCGTCCGGCCCCTGGTGATCGACCACGCTGGTCAGATCGACGTGCCGGGCGCCGTTCAGCGCATAGACCCCGTCCATCCGCACCTCGCAGTCTGTGCCCGGATGCACGATCCGCGTCTCCAGCCGCTGTAGCTTGGCGCCAGTGGCGGCCACCGTCTGGGCGTAGCGCGCGCCCTCGCCCAGCCGCACCTCGGCCTCCGTCACCGACAGCGCGTCCTCCGGCTCCTCGACCAGCACCAGCCGCGTCACCTCGGCCCCCGGCGCCACGTCGATCTCCAGCCTGTTGTGCGCGACGTAGGCGGACCCCGCGCCCTCGTGGCTCTCCAGCAGCAGCATCCGGGCCCCGGGGCGCGCCGAGATCCGTGCCGAGGCGGTGTGGCCGGTGCCCGACGCCTCAGACACGAACCGCAGCCTCAGAGTCTGCTCGCCCGATCCGACGAAGGCGTCGGCCCCAATGGCGACACCATTGCCGAACGCCAGCTGATCGCCGCCCAGCCCGGCCCAAGGCCCCTCGCCCGACAGCGCCACCGCTCCCGAAACCTCAGGCGCCTCACGCAGCCATCGCCGCAGGTCGCTGTATTTCCACGCCTCGACCCGCCGCGAGGGAAAGGTCGAGCTATCCCTCAAATCCAGCCGCGCGCTCATACCCTTCTCCCCTTGTGGGAGAAGGATGCTGACCCACCCCTCACGCCGCCTGCGGCAGATACTTGTCGTACCCTTCCGCCTCCAGCTCATGCGCCAGCTCCGGCCCGCCGGACGCCACGATCCGCCCGCCGACCAGCACATGCACCCGGTCCGGTGTGATGTACTCGAGCAGCCGCTGATAGTGGGTGATCACCACCATGGCCCGCTCCGGCGAGCGCAGGGCGTTGACCCCGTCCGCCACGATCCTGAGCGCATCGATGTCCAGTCCCGAATCCGTCTCGTCCAGGATCAGCAGCGACGGCTCCAAGAGCGCCATCTGCAGGATCTCCATCCGCTTCTTCTCGCCGCCCGAGAAGCCGACGTTCAGCGGCCGCTTCAGCATGTCGAAATCCATGCGCAGCCTCTGCGACGCCGCCCGCACCAGCTTCAGGAACGCCGGCGCCGACACCTCCTCCTCGCCCCGCGCCCGCTTCTGCGCGTTCAGCGCCGTGCGCACGAAGGTCAGGGCCGGCACGCCCGGAATCTCGATCGGATACTGGAACGACAGGAACACGCCCCTGGCCGCCCGCTCGGCCGGATCGAGCGCCAGCAGGTCCGCCCCATCCCACGTCACCGCCCCTTGCGTCGCCTCATACCCCGGCCGTCCCGTCAGGGCGTAGCCCAGCGTCGACTTGCCCGCCCCGTTCGGCCCCATGACCGCATGCACCTCGCCCGCCGGCACATCGAGCGTCAGCCCCTTGAGG
>CAZITK010000259.1:0-2342 GCA_964542145.1 uncultured Brevundimonas sp. | reverse complement strand
GCCGCATCCGCGGCGTCGAGATCGACGCCGAGCGCCGGATCGCCCGGGTCGAGGGCATCCCCATGGGCATCAGCTCCGGCGCCGCCCTGGTCGCCGCCTTCCGCCTGGCGGCCCTGGACGAGTACGCCGGCAAGACCATCGTGGCCATCATCCCCAGCTTCGCGGAACGCTACCTGTCGACGGCGCTGTTCGAGGGGCTGTAGACCCGCTCGCCTGTCTTCCTGCGATATGCTATCTTCCTAGGACTAAGGAGGAAGACGATGGCGCTGAACATCAAGGACCGGCGGACTGACGAACTCGCTCGCGAAGTCGCGGCCCTGTCCGACAAGAGCATCACAGAGGCCCTGCGCGAAACGCTCGAATTGCGCGTGGTCGAGCTCAAGGCGGTTCGGGCGGCGAGGCGCGAGAAGGCACTGGCCTGGCTGGAGGACATTCAAGCACGGGCGGCGAGCACGCCGGACAGCGATACGCGGTCTCAGAAAGAGATCAGCGACTGGCTGTGGGATGACAGCGAGTGATCGTTGTCGACACCTCCGTCATCGTCGCCATGCTGCTCAAGGAAACCGAAGCCCCGCGCTTTGCGTCGCTTCTGCTCGAAGGCGGCGGCCAGATCTCCGCCATCTCCGTTTATGAAGCCGAGACCGTCATTCTCCGGCGTCGCGGCCCACCCCTCGTGCCAGCCGTGCGTGAGCTGATTGCGCGCTTCGGACTGACGATCGTTCCGTTCGACGACGAGCAGGCTCAACGGGCTTCGGGCGCCTACGCGGAATTCGGCAAGGGACGGCATCCGGCGCGGCTGAACCTGGCCGACTGCGCCGCCTATGCTCTGGCCGAGTCCCTCGACGCGCCCCTGCTCTACAAGGGCGACGACTTCGCGCGGACCGATATCACGCCAGCCGTCACCCTCGGTTAACCGCTCCTGCCCTAGCGTCGCCTCATGTCCGACGCCGCGATGCTCGACGACGAGGCTCTGGGCCTGCCGCGGCAGGGCGGCTTTCGCGCGCGTCATGCGCTGCTGAGGCGACTGGCGGACGTGGTCTCCCTGCCGGCCAGCCGCATCAACGCCTTCGAACGATCCGTGACGGGCGACCTGCTGGTCGAGATGCTGCGCCTTGCGGCCCCTGACGAGCGCGAGAAGGTGGCCCAGCGCCTGGCGCCGCTGAACGAGCTGCCCAACACCCTGACGCGCCTGTTGCTGCGCGACGAGCCCCGGATCGCGCGCCACCTGTTCGAACAGTGCGCCAGCCTGAGCGACGCCGACCTGGTCGCCGCCGCCCGCGACGCCGAGATGGCCCACCGCGAGATGATCGCCCACCGCCGCGGCCTGTCGGAGGTGGTGTCCGAGACCCTGCTCAGCTTCGGCGAGACCGAGGTGATCGAGGCGGTGCTGAAGAACGCGACGGCGCGACTGTCGCAGACCGCCATCGAGGGCGTGGTCAGCCTGAGCCGCGAGAACGCCGCCCTGGTCCCCCTGCTGCTGCGCCGGCCCGAACTCAGGCCCTCGGGCGCCTATGTGATGTTCTGGTGGGCTGGGCCCGAGGAGCGCCGCACCATCCTGTCGCGCTTTGGCGTATCGCGCGAGGTGATGCAGGAGGTGTCCGAGGACATCTTCCCGATGGCCGCCCGGGAGAACTGGCAGGATCCGGTGTCGCGCAAGGCGCTGCAGTTCATCGAACGCCGTCAAAGGAACCGCGCCGCAATAGAGAAATCGCCCTACGCCAGCCTGGAGCAGGCCGTGGCCGCCGCCGAGGCGGGCCTCACCCGCGAGATCGCCTCGGAGATTTCCTATCTCGCGGGCATAAAGCCGCTGACCGGGGCCAAGATCCTGTCCGACCCGTGCGGCGAGCCGCTGGCCATTCTGTGCAAGGCTACGGGCATGAACAAGAACGACCTGACCCGGCTGTGGCGCTCGATGCGCCGGCCGGAGACGCTGTCGGACGGATCTCTGAGCCCGGCCTGGGAGCGGGTGCTGGTCACCTATGACATGATGGCCGTGGACCGGGCCCAGACGGTGCTCCGCTACTGGAACTGGTCCCTGTCCTCAGCCCTGACGCCCGCCCTGCTGCGCGCCATCCGCGAGGGCGACGAACAGGGCGCCGACGAATACTCGGCCCCCGAACGCGCCGCCATGCTGGCGCTGGCGTCCGACTTCGGCCGGTGACGCGGCGAGGGCGACCCGTCGCCCCTGCTCCCTAGGACCTAAGCCCTACGCCCTCACCCCATCATCTTCCGGAACCGGTCGAACAGATAAAGGCTGTCCGTCGGGCCGGGCGAGGCCTCGGGGTGATGCTGGACGCTGAACACCGGCCGGTCCTTGAGCGCGATGCCGCAGTTGGTGCCGT
>CAZITK010000258.1:0-2347 GCA_964542145.1 uncultured Brevundimonas sp. | reverse complement strand
GACGTCCAGGCCAACTACCTGGCCTCGCCGCCTCTGGTGGTGGCCTACGCCATCGCCGGCTCGATGCGGATCGACATCACCACCCAGCCGATCGGCCAGGACAAGAAGGGCAAGGACGTCTTCCTCAAGGACGTCTGGCCGACCAATCAGGAAATCGCCGACATCCAGCGCAAGGCGGTCACGCCCAAGATGTTCGCCAAACGCTATGCCGACGTCTTCAAGGGCGACGAGCACTGGCAGGGCATCGCGGTCGAGGGCGGCCAGACCTACGCCTGGGACGACAGCTCCACCTATGTGCAGAACCCGCCCTATTTCGAGGGCCTGTCGATGGAGCCGACCCCGGTCGCCGACGTCACCGAGGCGCGCATCCTTGGCATCTTCGGCGACTCGATCACCACCGACCACATCTCGCCGGCCGGTTCGATCAAGAAGGCCTCGCCCGCAGGCGTCTATCTGACCAGCAACGGGGTCGATCCGCTCGACTTCAACTCCTATGGCGCACGCAGGGGCAACCATCAGGTGATGATGCGCGGCACCTTCGCCAACATCCGCATCCGGAACCGCATGACGCCGGACATAGAGGGCGGGGTGACCAAGCACTACCCCTCGGGCGAGACCATGGCGATCTATGACGCCGCCATGCGCTATCAGGCCGAGGGTCGCCCGCTGGTGATTTTCGCCGGCAAGGAATACGGCACCGGTTCCTCGCGCGACTGGGCGGCCAAGGGCACGCGCCTGTTGGGCGTGCGCGCGGTCATCGCCGAGAGCTACGAGCGCATCCACCGCTCCAACCTGATCGGCATGGGCGTGGTGCCGTTGCAGTTCAAGTCGGACGGCTGGAGCCGCCTGGGCCTGACCGGCGAGGAGATCGTCACCGTTCGGGGGCTTACGGACGTGAACACCGGTAAACTGAAGCCTGGCCAGGAACTCTGGGTCGAGCTGTTCCGCCCTTCGGACGGCAAGGTCGCCCGTTTCCCGGTCCGCTGCCGCATCGATAACCAGACCGAGCTGGACTACTTCAAGGCCGGCGGCGTGATGCCCTATGTGCTGAGGAATCTGGCGCGCGGGTGAGGTAACCGATCGGAGCGGGCTGCGAGATGAAAGCAAAAGCCGGCGGAGCGATCCGCCGGCTTTCTTGCATTTTGGGCATTCCAAGAGCGGGGGATAAGATAATTGTGGGGCCGGATCTCCAGGCTCATCCTGCACTCCCATCTAGGGTCCGGCGGGCCGCCCCACCAGCTTGGAGCCCTCTCAGGGTGGCTGGAGCCGGTCCTTAAGCCCCGGCGGTCGCCTGGTTGCCGCGGGGGAACGGTTCGGCCGCTGCGACGCTGGATATTCATACCCTTGAACGATCCACGAGGAGCAATGCGATGGCTCGAGCCCGCGCCTATGACCGCCACCTGACCCCCGACGAGCGCGACATGGTCGCTCGCACCCGCCGGCCCGACATCCTGGATCTCAAGGACGCCGAACTTCGGACCCTGGTGCGCCAGCTGCGCGAGCGGCGCGACCGGGCGCGCGACACCGCCCATGACAGGAAACGCTCCAAAGCCCAGGCCGCCGGCGGTCGCGCGGCCGGTCAGGCCCCGGAGGGCGAAGGCGCGACCATGCGGCGCGGCGCCCTGGTCTCGGCCGTCAAGCGCGCCAACAAGGAACTGGAGCGGCGCCGCGCCTCCGTGCGAGCGGACGCGGCCAATCAGAATCTGCGTCGTGCGTTGCGCCGCAAGTCCGAGCAGGCCCCGGCGGAGATCCCCGAATCGAGAACCAAGCGTCGCGGCATGACCAATCAGCCCAACACCAAGATCGCCCCCTCCGGCGCCTTGCACGCCGAGGGCCACACGCCGGCTCTAAAACGGGCGCGCGAGCGATAGACGCGGCCTACAGAATATAGCGGCTGAGGTCGGCGTTCCTGGCAAGGTCGCCGACCTTTTCGCGCACCTGGTCGGCGTCAAACCGGACCGTCTGGCCCGACAGGTCCGAGGCGCGGAAGCTGGTCTCCTCCAGCACCTTTTCCATTACGGTCTGCAGCCGGCGGGCGCCGATGTTCTCGACCGCCGCATTGGCGGCGACGGCGGCGTCGGCCAACGCATCGATGGCTTCGGGGCTGAACTCCAGCGTTACCTCTTCGGCGGCGAGCAGGGCCTGGTTCTGGCGGATCAGATTGGCCTCGGGCTCGGTCAGGATGCGACGGAAGTCGTCGCGGGTCAGGGCCTTCAGCTCCACCCGGATCGGCAGGCGCCCCTGCAGTTCGGGCAGCATGTCGCTGGGCCGGGCCACGTGGAACGCGCCGCTGCCGATGAACAGCACGTGGTCGGTCTTCATCGGCCCGTACTTGGTGGCCACGGTC
>CAZITK010000257.1:0-2367 GCA_964542145.1 uncultured Brevundimonas sp. | reverse complement strand
AGGCCGTCCGGCGCCAGGGCGGCCTGGCGAGCCACCTCGGGGATGAAGGGATTGTCGATCGGCACAAAGAGGGAATAGTCGAACGACGGCTGGGACTGAAACTGCGTTTCGGTCCGAACGAACTTGCCTTCAACGAAGAAGCGGTGGTTCGGCGTTAGTTCAACATTGACCGAGGTATTGAAGGAGTAGCGGTCTAGACCGGGAATGAGATCAGTGCCGAACGCGGCCAGCTGCGTACCGTCGCCACCGATCATGATGAAGCCGCCGGTGTGCTCCCCGTCGGTCCAGGGCCTGCCGTCACCCGTGAAATCGACGCCGATCAGTGACCCAGGGTCACCGTAAAGGGAACCAAAATTAATGTCGGCGTAGATCGAGCCGCCAGGCGACGTGTCGATATAGCGGGCGTTGCGACGGAAGACGCGCTGATAGGTCTCGGGATTGTCAGGATCGAAGGTCGCCTGGCTGTAGTTCGGATTGACCACCACTGTCTCGCGCCCCTGGAGGGTCGAGAAATACCGGTCGTTGCTCGCCAATCGATTGGTGTTGGAATATTCGGCCGCCAAGGTCACATTGGCCCGGCCGTCAGCGAAATTATGGCCGACGACGCCGCTGAGGAAGCTGGTCGATCCGCCGCCCTCGTCGGACCAGCCCGTTTGAGCGCGGATGTCGACGCCTTCGAAGTCCCGGCGCATGACGAAGTTGACGACCCCCGAGACCCCATCGGCGCCGTACACGGCCGAGGCCCCCCCGGTCAGCACCTCGATGCTCTGCACCAGGGCGACGGGAATGGTGTTGGTGTCCACGGCCGAGCTGCCGGCCGAGCTTGCCACGTGACGGCGCCCATCGATCAGCACCAAGGTGCGATCTTCTCCTAGGTTCCGCAGGTTCAGAAGGTTCAGTCCGACCGAGCCGCGCGCACCGGCGTTCGAATTGTCCTGAAGCGTCGTCGAGCCCGTCAGGGCGGGCTGATCGACCAGGAAATCGGTGATGTTGGTGACGCCGGCGTATTCCAGCGTCTCTCCGGTGACGGTCACGACCGGGTTTGAGGCGACATAATCCTGGACACGCAGTCTGGTGCCCGTGACGACAATTTCATCCAGCTGTGTCGCCTCGTCCTGAGGCGGGACCTCAGACACCGGCTGGGACTGCTGCGCGAGGGCCGGGCCGGCGAGGAAGACGGCGAGGACCCCAGCCGTCAGGCTGGTGGACTGACGAAGACGACGGGTGAACATGGGAGCGACTCGGGGAAAATTCAGAAGCGGGGAGCGATGAATCGACGCTAGCGAGCACTCCCAGCCGCCGCAAGATTTCGGTCACGGTTTCGTCATCTGCGAGGCATTATCGTCACATCGCCGGAAGCCTGCGGCCCGCCATTGCCCTTGCGCCCCGAGGTCGTTAGACGGGCCGCTTAGCCGACAACCTCACCGCCTTCGCTTCGCCATCTGGCGTGGGCGAGCGCGCGCCCGCAAGCGGATCCGACCGTGCCCGACACGCCCAGCCATAGCGAGCGCGACGCCATGATCCGCGCCACCCTGGCCGAGCATGGGGATCCGGGCGTCACCCCGCGCCATACCCTGTTCCACTTCCATGGCGACGGCGGCCACGACGACCTGAACGAGGTGGCCCGACGGGCCGGCTACATCACGCGCGGTTCGGACGACTCGACCGTGCTGGAGACCACCATGGCGGTGGACGAAGCCTCCTTCGCGCCGGTGTCGGCGATGATGCAATCCTGGGCCGCGGCCTTCCAGCTGGATTACGACGGCTGGGAATGCGCGGTCGTGACCAACTGGGGAGGCTGAAATGCCCAAACGCACGGACATCCAGTCGATCCTGATCATCGGCGCCGGGCCGATCGTCATCGGTCAGGCGTGCGAGTTCGACTATTCCGGGGTTCAGGCCTGCAAGGCGCTGAAGGCCGAGGGCTATCGGGTGGTGCTGGTCAATTCGAACCCGGCCACCATCATGACCGACCCGGAGGTGGCCGACGCCACCTATATCGAGCCGATCACGCCCGAGATCGTCGAGAAGATCATCGCCAAGGAAAAGCCGGACGCCCTGCTCCCTACCATGGGCGGCCAGACGGCGCTGAACACCGCCCTGGCCCTGGAGCGTTCGGGCGCGCTGGAGCGTCACGGGGTGGAGATGATCGGCGCGCGGGCCGAAGTCATCGACAAGGCCGAGGATCGCCAGAAGTTCCGTGACGCCATGGACAAGCTGGGCCTTGAATCGCCCCGCAGCCGCGCCATCCACCACATCGACGAGGCGGAAGACGCGCTTAGTTTCGTCGGCCTGCCGGCCATTGTCCGCCCGTCGTTCACACTCGCCGGCACTGGCGGCGGCATCGCCTACAATGTCGAGGAATAC
>CAZITK010000256.1:0-2374 GCA_964542145.1 uncultured Brevundimonas sp. | reverse complement strand
CCATGTCCCGCATCCTGATCACCTCGGCCCTGCCCTATATCAACGGCGTCAAGCATCTGGGGAATCTGGCGGGGTCGATGCTGCCGGCCGATGTGTGGGCGCGGTTCAAGCGGGGGCAAGGCCACGATGTGCTCTATATCTGCGCCACCGACGAGCATGGTACGCCGGCCGAGCTGGCCGCGGCGGCGGCGGGCCAGGACGTGCGGACCTACTGCGACGAGCAGTATGAGGTGCAGCGAAAGGCCGGGGCCGATTTCAACCTTTCCTACGACTGGTTCGGGCGGTCGTCCTCGCCTCAGAACCGGACCCTGACCCAGCATTTCGCGCGGGTGCTGGAGGACAACGGCTTCATCGAGGAGCGGGTCGACCGGATGATCTATTCCGTCGACGACGGGCGATTCCTGCCCGACCGCTATGTCGAGGGGACCTGCCCGCACTGCGCCCATGTCGGGGCGCGGGGGGATCAGTGTGACAGCTGTGGGCGGCTGCTCGATCCCACCGACCTGATCGCGCCCTATTCGGCGGTGTCGGGGTCGCGAAACCTGGAGGTGCGCGACACGCGGCACCTCTACCTGCTTCAAACGAAGCTGGCCAACGACATCCGCGGCTGGGTGAACTCAAAGACCGACTGGCAGCCGCTGGCCAAGGCCATCGCCAACAAGCATCTGGACGAGGGGCTGATCGACCGGGGCATCACCCGCGACCTGAAGTGGGGCGTGCCGGTGGTCGGCGCCGACGGCGGGGCGCGCCCGGGGCTGGAGGGCAAGGTCTTCTATGTCTGGTTCGACGCGCCGATCGAATATATCGCCGCCACCGAGGAGTGGGCGGAGGCTACAGGCGGCGCGTGGCGCGACTGGTGGCGGACCGACGAGGGCGCGGATCAGGTCCGCTATGTCCAGTTCATGGGCAAGGACAATGTCGCCTTCCATACCGTCAGCTTTCCCGCGACGATCATCGGCTCGGGCGAGCCATGGAAGACGGTGGACCAGCTGAAGGCCTTCAACTGGCTGAACTGGTACGGCGGCAAGTTCTCGACCAGCCAGAAGCGCGGGGTGTTCATGGACCAGGCGCTGGAGGTCGCGCCGGCCGATGTGTGGCGCTGGCATCTGACGGCCTATGGGCCGGAGCATTCCGACGCCGCCTTCACCTGGGAGCAGTTCCAGTCGACGACCAACAAGGACCTGGCCGACGTGCTGGGCAATTTCGTCAACCGGATCGTCAAGTTCACCGAATCCAAGTTCGACGGCGTCGTGCCGGAGGGAGGACAGTCGGGGCCGCTGGAGGCCGCGCTGGAGGCCGATATCCGCGCCGGGATCGCCGAGGCCACGGCCCAGTTCGAGGCCATGGAGTTCCGAAAGGCCTGCCAGGCCCTCCGCGCCGTCTGGGTGCGGGGCAATGAGTATCTGCAGGAGGCGGCCCCCTGGACCGCGCTCAAGACCGACCGCGACGCCGCCGCCGTGGGCGTCCGCACCGGCCTGAACCTGGTCGCCCTCTTCGCCCGCCTGGCGGCGCCGGTGATGCCCGAGACCGCCGCGCGGATCGCCGCGACCGTGGGGGCGGAGGACCTGAGCTGGCCCGACGCCGGGGCGCTGTCGCTGGACGCCCTGCCGAAGGGTCAGGCGGTGTCGGCCCCAAGCGTGCTGTTCGCCAAGATCGAGGACGCCCAGGTGGCGGAATGGGCGGAGCGGTTCGGCGGGGCGTGAGGTGGGGGCGAGTTCCTCTAGGTCCCGGGCCTGAGCGTTTTCTCTAGGAAGTCGAGCACCTGGGGCCAGGCGTCGGCCTGGGCGCGGGCGTTGGCCTGGGGGTCGCCGCCGCCGCGTTCGGCGCCCTCGATCGTCGGGGCCCAGCCGTCGCCGGAGAGGTCGTGCCCGGCATCGGGGTAGAGGAGAAGCCGGGTTTCGAGGCCTGCGCGGTCGCGCGTGGCGGCGAGGTTTCGCGCCATCTGGCCCGAGCGCCATTCGCGGTCGGCGTCGCCGGCGATCAGCATCACCGGGCCGGGAAAGTCCTCGATCGGGATGCGGGCTTCGGCTTCTCGTTCGGGGTGGGCGGCGCGGCCATCCTCGTGGATCTTGAGCAGATCCGCCTGGGGCCCGGCCAGCAGCCCGTCGACGAAGCCGACATAGGGCATGAAGGGTAGCGGCCGCCCCTGATAGGAGAAGGACGACCGAGTGCCTTCGGCCTCGATCATCTCCAGGCCCCATCCCTCCCACACCAGATCCGAGGGGGCGAAGGCCACGATCGAGGTCAGCCAGGGGTAGCGGCTGGCGGCGATCAGGGCGAACTCGGCGCCTTTGGAGCCGCCGAAGAGGGCGATGCGCCCGGCGTCCACCTGAGGCTGGGTGGCCAGCCAGTCGCGCAACTCCTCGATCTGGTC
>CAZITK010000255.1:0-2389 GCA_964542145.1 uncultured Brevundimonas sp. | reverse complement strand
TCTTCGTCGGCATCGACGTGATCGGCGACTACCTCACCGAGATCAACGTCACCTCCCCCACCGGCGCCCAGCAGCTGAAACGGTTCAGCGGCGTCGACGCCACAGCCCTCATGTGGGACGCCATCGAACGCCGGATTGGGTGAAATGTAAGCAAGACGCGAACAAGCCGGGAGCCTATCGGGGCGCTGCGTGATCGCTCACCTATCGCTCAACCCCTGAGCTCACTCTTCACCTCTCCATTCACCCCGTCCGGAACTGCAACGCCGCCAGCCGCGCATAAAGGCCGCCCCGCGCCGTCAGTTCGGCGTGGGTCCCCTCCTCAACCACCTTGCCCCCATCCATGACCACGATGCGGTCGGCGCGCAGCACGGTGGCCAGGCGGTGGGCGATGACCAATGTGGTGCGCTCCTCCATGGCCTGATCCAGCGCCGCTTGCACCAGCCGCTCGTTCTCGGCGTCCAGCGCCGAGGTGGCCTCATCCAGCAGCAGGATCGGCGCCTGGCGCACCAGGGCCCGGGCGATGGCCAGCCTCTGCCTTTGGCCGCCCGACAGGGACTTACCCCGCTCGCCTAGCGGGGTGGCGAAGCCCTCCGGCAGGGCGTCCACAAAGCCCAGCGCCTGGGCCCTTTCCGCCGCTTCGCGCGCGGCCTCCTCCGTCAGGTCCTCGCGGCCGAAGCGGATGTTTTCCAGCGCCGAACCCGAGAACAGCGGCGCCTCCTGCGACACCCAAGCGAAGCGGGTCCGCACCTCAGCCGGATCGGCCTGGCGCAGGTCGACCCCGTCCAGGCTGATCTCGCCGACCTGCGGATCGTAGAACCGCAGCAACAGCCTAAACACCGTCGACTTGCCCGCCCCCGACGGCCCCACCAGGGCCACGGTCTCGCCAGGCCGCACCGTGAGGGCGAAGCCGTTCAGGGCCGGCAGGTCCGGCCGTCCCGGATAGGCGAAGTCGATGCCGCGCATGACCACCTCGCCTCGCGGCGGGCTAGGCAGGGCCACGGGAGCGGCGGGCGGGGCGATGGCCGGCTGGGCACGCATCAGTTCGTCGATGCGGGCCATGGCGCCGGCGGCCTTCTGCACATCGCCCCAGCTCTCGCCCAGCGCGCCCACGGCCCCAGCCGCGAACACCGACAACAGCACGAACTGCAACAGCGCACCCGGCGTCATGGTCCCCGCGATGACATCGCGCGCGCCCAGCCACAGCACCAGGGTAACTCCCCCGAACATCACCGCGATGATCATGAAGGTCATCACCGCCCGGCTGCGAATCCGAATCAGCGACACGCCGAAGGCCTCGTCCACCGCCCGGTCGAATCGGCGAATGGCGCTGGTCTCGCGCCCGAACGCCTGAACCGTCTCGATGGCGTCCACGCTCTCGCCGGCGAAGCCCACGGCGTCGGCGAACCGGTCCTGAGACTGGATGGTCAGCTTGCGCACCCGCCGCCCGAACACGAACAGAGGCAGGATGAGTAGAGGCGTGACCAACATGACCAGTGCCGTGAGTTTCGGGCTGACGATGACCAGCAGGATGGTCGCCCCGATCAGGGTCAGCAGGTTCCTCAAGGCGTAGCTGACCGAGGTGGTCAGCAGGGTCTCGATCAAGGCGATATCGGTGGTCAGCCGCGACAGCACCTCGCCCACCCGCATCTTCACGTAGAAGGCGGGATCGAGCGTCAGCACGCGTGCGAAAAGCCCCTGGCGCAGATCAGCCACCACCCGCTCGCCGGTCTTGGTGACGTATAAATAGCGGACTGCCGTGGCGAGTCCCAGGAAGAGGGCGTTGGCGCCCAGCAGCACAAACCACAGGTTGATCGCCGCCCCGCCATCGGCGAATCCCTGGTCGATCGCCCCGCGGGCCGTCACCGTCAGGGCCAGGGACGCGGTGGTCGACAGAATCAGCCACAGGCCGGCCAGCAATGCGTCGCCCGTATGCCGCATGGCCAGAGGAATCAGCCGCCCAAGGGGCCGCACATCCTTGGCCCTGGCGCGTCGCTCGCCCGCCTCGCCCATCTGATCCATTAGGATCGCCCCCGGCGAAGGGCGGCCGTCGAGGGAGGCGGAGGCGTCGGTCATGGCGCCGCTATTGCCTGATAGACGGGTCCGGTGTAAACGCCGCCCTCCTTCCCGCCGGGGTTCTCGGCGGGTTTCCTGTTTCATGCGCATGACGGTCGGAATCGTCGCCGCGCAGGCGGAGCCGAGATCATGAAAGCCGACACCCACCCCGACTACCATTTCATCACCGTCACCCTGGTGGACGGGACGACCTACCAGACCCGTTCGACCTACGGGAAAGAGGGCGCGACCCTGAACCTGGACATCGATCCGTCGACGCATCCGGCCTGGACCGGCGGCAACCAGCACCTGATGGACCGCGGCGGCCGCGTCTCGC
>CAZITK010000254.1:0-2393 GCA_964542145.1 uncultured Brevundimonas sp. | reverse complement strand
TGGGACGCATCAGGCCTCACCCATCGCGAGCGGAGGTAGAGTGTGCACCGTCACGCGCCTGATTTTCAGACGCAGCCAGTGCCAGAGCGAATACTGGCTGTCGCGCATCCATCCACGATGGCCGCGCGAATCCAGACGATACAGATGATAGATCAGGCCGGTTCTGTCCTCTCGAACCTCCTTCACGCGCCCGTCTCTTACGGCATCGAGGGCCGCTAGCAACTGACCAAGGTCTGCGCGGGCGGGCGAGATACTTTCCGTCCAAATCTTTCCGAGTGAATACTCAAGCTCATGGTGATCGCCGACCAGCGACATCCTGCGGTGAGCGCTACTCGGCGCATCGATGATGAACTCGAAATGATCGCCGTCTCGTCGGAACCGGCGGTGTACCGAAGGCGGCAGGTCCGCAGCGAACGCCTCAACGGCGTCGATGAAGGCCGTTATCTCGCGCCGGGTGTTTGAGTTGATCCGGACCGCGCTCATCACGCGTAGGCCACCCAGCCGTGCCAGTTTATGGCGTGGTAGAAGCTCTCGACGTCGCTGAACCCGGCCTCGGCCAGCAGCGTCTCGTCCATGTTCACATCGATGACCTGGGCCCCTGCCTCGACCTGCTGACGCGCCACCGACAGGGCGGCGGCGTAATCGCCCTCGACGATCAGCTTCCTGAACTTGGCCGAGCCGGTGACGTTCGTCCGCTCGCCGACGTTGATGAATGTGGGGCGCATTTACGCGGCTTTCCTGGTGAGGTTCGGCAGCCGCTGCCGCCGCCATTGGCTCTTCGGAATCGACCGGGCGCGTCGGCACGACCAGACTGACACGGCGGTCGTCTTGATGGCCTCATTGAAGCCGCGTGATGACAGGAAGAACCAAGTTCGCGCGGGGTAGTGGTTTGGCCCCGCGACTGACACCGCTCGGCCTGCCGCGATCGCGTCGCAGATGGCCAAAGCCCGATCTACGTCTCGGTTGGAGTCAAGAACTTCAAAGTCCAAGCCGATGCCGCCGGGAACCTGCACTTCGTAGCTGCCCACCATCGCTTCCAGCGATGAGGCGGATTCGCCCTCCCCAATCTCCATCCGCACGACTGTGTGCGAGGAAAACGTGACAGCGCAGTGGTCATGCTGATCGGCGAAACGGGCGAGTTCGCCGCGTAGCCGGTTGAACAGGCCCAGGCCCGGGGACTTGGTCACGCCACCAGCTCGAAGGGTTCGAGGCCGCTGAGCCGCAGGGCCACCGGCCGCTCCGGCACGACGCGCGGCGCTACGCCGGCGACCTCCTCCGCCACATGGCGGATGTGGTCCGGCGTCGTGCCGCAGCAGCCGCCGACGATGTTGACCAGGCCGGACTTGGCCCACTCCTCGATGAAGTGCGCTGTCTCGTGCGGCTGCTCGTCGTACTGGCCCATGGCGTTGGGCAGGCCGGCGTTGGGATAGGCGGCGACCAGGGTGTCGGCGACGCGGGCCAGCTCGGCCACGTGCGGCCGCATCAGATCGGCGCCCAGCGCGCAGTTGAACCCGACCGCGAACGGCTTGGCGTGGCGCACGCTGTTCCAGAAGGCCTCGGCGGTCTGGCCCGACAGGGTCCGTCCCGAGCGATCGGTGATGGTGCCCGAGATCCACAAGGGCAGGGGCTCATAGCCCTCGTCCTCCAGGTCCAGGATCGCCTTAATCCCCGCCTTGCAATTCAGGGTGTCGAACACGGTCTCGATCAGGAACAGATCGACCCCGCCCTGATGCAGCGCCCGGGCCTGCTGGCTGTAGGCGGCATAGACCTCGTCATACGAAACGGCGCGAAAGCCGGGGTCATTCACGTCCGGGCTGATCGACAGGGTGCGGTTGGTCGGGCCGATGGCGCCGGCGACGAACCGGGGCCTGTGCGGCTCCTTCTCGGTCCAGTGGTCGGCGACCTCGCGGGCGATGCGGGCGCCCTCGACGTTCAGGTCGTGGACCGCGTCTTCCAAGCCGTAGTCGGCCTGGGCGATCGTGGTGGAGGAGAAGGTGTTGGTCTCGGAGATGTCGGCGCCCGAGGCGTAATAGAGGTCGTGCAGGTCCGCGACGATGTCGGGCCGGGTCAGGATCAGGGTGTCGTTGTTGCCCTTCTGCGGCAGGGGCCGATCGGCGAACCGCTCGCCGCGAAAGTCGGCCTCGGACAGCTCGCGCCGCTGGATCATCACCCCCCAGGCGCCGTCCAGCACCAGGATGCGCTCAGCCGCGGCGGCGTGCAGGGCGGCGATGCGATCGCCTCGGGTCATAGTGCGATCCTCGCCTCGCGCACCCCCAGCACCCGGCAGATGGCATAGACCAGGTCCGCCCTGTTCAGGGTGTAGAAATGGAAATCATGGAATCCCTCTTCCTGCAGCCGCGCACAGGTCTCGGCGGCGACGGAGGCGGCGAGCA
>CAZITK010000253.1:0-2398 GCA_964542145.1 uncultured Brevundimonas sp. | reverse complement strand
GCCGACGCCGTGCGCGGGATTCTGGACGGCCATATCGTGATGGACCGAAAGATCGCAGAGCGCGGGCGGTTTCCGGCCATCGACGTTTTGAAGTCCGTCAGTCGAACCCTGCCGGGCTGTCAGACGATCCCGGAGCGCGAGCTGAACCGCCGGGCGCGCCAATGCCTGAGCGCCTATTCCAACATGGAGGAGCTGATCCGGATCGGCGCCTACCGGGCCGGGGCCGATCCGATCGTTGACCGCGCCATCGCGCTCAACCCGGCGCTGGAGAGCTTCCTGGGGCAGGCGCCTGAGGATGCGACCCGTCTTGACGAGTCCTTTACCCGGCTGGAGGCAATTCTGAACCAGGGCATGGCTGATCAGGATCAAGGGCTGAACGTATGACGACATGGGCGCAATCGCTGATCCGCATCTCGACCTATGAGGTGGAGACGCTGCAGAAACGCCTGGCCGAGGTCGCCGATCGCAGGGCCGCCGCCCACATCCGCCTGGGGGTGCTGGACGCCGAGGCCGAGATCGAGCGCGACCGGGCCCGAGCCGACCCCTCCGCCCAGATGATGCTGAACGCCTATCTGAACGGCTGGAAAGCCAGGAAGGGCGCGGCGGAAGGTGATGTCGAGGTGCTGGAAGCCGAGGAAAACGGGGCGCGCGATGCCCTGTCGGCCGCCTTCGAGGAGCTAAAGAAGTTCGAGCATGTGGCCGAGGCCACCCGGCTGAACGCGCTGGTGGCCCAGACCAAACGCGAGAACGCGGCCTTCGACGAGATCGCGCTCAGGCGGCGTGCATAAGCGTGTCTTTCTCCCCCGAGGGGAGAAGGATATAAGCCGGCGCCACCTGCTCGCCGCGGCGCCGGCCATTGGGTTGATGGGCTGCACCCGCGCGCCGGCCGCTGCAGGCCCAGTCAACCTGCCCTCACTCAAGGCCGCCGCGCCCTTTCCGATCGGGGTGGCCGGCATGACGGGGCAGTTGCGCGATCCGGCCTGGGTCGATCTGGTCTCGACGCACTTCTCCCAGCTGACGCCGGAGTGGGAGATGAAGATGGAGCGGCTGGTCCGGGACGACGGGACGCTGGATTTCGAGGCGTCGGATCGGCTGGCGGCCTTCTGCGACCAGCAGCGCATCCGCCTCTTTGGCCACACCCTGATCTGGTACGCCCAGGAGCACCCGTGGTTTCAGGCCCTGCCCGAGGACCGGTTCGCGGCCGAGCACGACCGCTATGTCCGCACGGTGGTGGAGCGCTATCGAGGGCGCATCGTCGGCTGGGACGTGGTCAATGAGCCGGTGGCCGAGGACGGGAACGGCTATCGCGAGTGCCTGTGGAGCCGGCGTCTGGGCGGGATCGACGGCTATATCCGACGGGCCTTTGACGTGGCGCGCGATGCGGACAGCGAGGCGGTGCTATTCCTCAACGACTACAATCTGGAGAACAACCCGACCAAGGGGGCCAGCTATCTAAGGCTGCTGGAGAGGCTGCTGGCGGCCGGGGCGCCGATCACGGGACTGGGGACGCAGTCGCACCTGGACATCCGGATCCCCGAAGGCCGGATCACTGATTTCATGCGGGAACTCGCCGGCTTCGGCCTGCCCATCCATGTGTCGGAGCTGGATGCGTCTCTCGAGCGGGGCGGGCGGCTCGACATGCGGTCGAGGGAGACGCGCCTGGGCCAGCAGCGGGACCGGGTGGTGGAACTGGCCGAGGCCTTCATGGACTTGCCGCAGAGCCAGCGCTGGGCCTTCACAGTCTGGGGTGCGCGGGATACCGACACCTGGATGGTCCGCGATGGTCGGGAGCCTGACGGCGCACCGGTGCTGTTCGATGATCAGGGCCGCGCCAAGCCTCTGACGGCCGAGGTGGCGCGGGTGTTCGCGGGCGGCTGATCCTCACAAAGAAGTGGGCCGCCGATGTCACCATCGGCGGCCCTGTCTTCGCCCTGGCCGATCCCGCGCGGGGTCGGTGGCGGGTCGCAAGGGACCAGCCGGGCGAAGGTCACGGGCGGGGGTCGGAATCCCGCCCGATGGGGAAGGGAGGGTGGTTAGCCCTCCAGGTCCTGGCCCTCGTCCGGCTCGGGCGCGCCCAGCAGCTCATCGGCGATCTTCGACGTCGATTTGCGGACCCGTTCCTCGATCTGGGCGGCGATGTCGGGGTTGGTCTTGAGGAACTCGCGCACGTTCTCGCGGCCCTGGCCGATGCGGGTGGAGTCGTAGGAGAACCACGATCCTGACTTCTCGATGATGTTGGCCTTGACCCCCAGGTCGATGATCTCGCCGATCTTGGAGATGCCCTCGCCGTACATGATGTCGAAGATGACCTCGCGGAACGGCGGGGCCACCTTGTTCTTGACCACCTTGACCCGGGTGCGGTTGCCCACGACCTCGGCGCCGTCCTTGAGGGACTCGA
>CAZITK010000252.1:0-2402 GCA_964542145.1 uncultured Brevundimonas sp. | reverse complement strand
CGGGCGAGCGCAAGGAAAAGACCGAATGGCACCGGGTGGTCATCTTCAACGACAACATCGTCAAGGTTGCCGAGAACTATCTGAAAAAGGGGTCGACCGTCTATGTCGAGGGTCAGCTCCAGACCCGCAAATGGACCGACCAGCAAGGCGTTGAGAAATATTCCACCGAGGTGGTGATCCAGCGCTTCAACGGTCAGCTGACCATGCTGGGCGGGCGCGACGGCGGCGGCCAGTCGAGCGGCGGCCGCGACGACGACTATTCCTCGGGCTTCTCCACCGGCGGGGCGAACAAGCCCTCAGGGCCGCGCGAAAGCTACGATCTGAACGACGACATTCCGTTCTGAGGCCGTACGGAAGAGGGGCGCGGCGAGCTGCCTCCTCCCTGGTCCCGGATAGTCGCTGACGCGACTTCCGGGACGACAAGCAAATATAAGGCGTGTTCGACCTGTTCAGGGATGTCTGAGCGTCGGGTGCTCTGAACGTCTCGGTCGGTGTCCCTGCCAGTCGCTCACTGGTCTCGCCGCTTCGCGCCACAAGAAATGTGGCGTTCAACGCTCAGCTGCGACTGGGCGTGAACGACCCGTCAGGCCCGGAACGGGCACGGGGACGGGCGGCGGCGGCGCCGGTGGCTCGGTCCGGCTCCCCGTTCCGTCAGGCCGCGACGGTGGTGTAACGCGCCCAGCGCGGACCCACGCCGCGCAACAGGTCGGCCAGCCTGGCAAGGAAAGACCCTTGAACGTCCTTATGGGTTTGAGGCATCTTCTGCATGTTGATATCTCCCTTGTTGGTCACGTCGATGACTGGAGAATAGGATTTCACCTTGGAGACCACAAACGAGATTGCCGCTCGGTGACATAAGGAAAGCTTATGTCTGACCCCCTGGGCGGATTACCGCTTTCGGCCATTCGCGTGTTCGATGCGGCGGCGCGCCGGCGCAGCTTCACACGAGCGGCCGAGGATCTGGGCATGACCCAGGCGGCGGTCAGCTGGCAGATCAAGAACCTGGAGCGGCGTCTGGGTCAGCCGCTGTTTCACCGGCTGTCCCGCGAAGTGGCGCTGACCCCCGCCGCCGAACCGCTGGCGCGAGCGGCGGCCGAGGCCCTGGCGCTCCTGCGGCGGGCGGTCGCCGATCTGACCGAAGCGGACCAGTCCGTGCTGTCCATCACCACCCTGTTGAGTTTCGCCTCGGAGTGGCTGGCGCCCAGGCTGGGCGGGTTTCAGCTGGCGCACCCCGACCTGGCCGTGCGGGTCGACACCTCGCCGGACCTGGCCGACTTGCGGGCGGGTCCGTTCGACCTGGCCATCCGGTCCGGAAACGGGCGCTGGCCAGGTATGGAAAGCCGGCGGCTGATGCCGGCGGCCCTGACGCCGGTCTGCGCGCCTGGATCGCTGGCGGGCGTGAACGCCCCGCGCGACCTTCTCAACGCCCAGCTGATCGGCGATCCCCGCGAGTGGAGCGCCTGGTTCTCCGCCGCCGGCGTGGTGGAGGGCGCCGGCCGCGCTCCCCCGCGCCTGACCGGCGACAATCAGGTGATGGAGGTGATGGCCGCCATCGGCGGTCAAGGCTTCGCCCTGGCCTCCCCGATCCTTTACGCCGGCGACATTCGCGCGGGTAGACTGGAGCGTCCGTTCGAGCCGCTGATCGCCTTTTCGCCGGGCTACTGGCTGGTCTGGCCGGAAGATCGGCGGGCCTTGAGAAAGATCGTCCGTTTCCGGGACTGGATCACCGACGCGGCGGCGCGCGACCCCTCGGTGGCCGAGGCCGAACGGCTGCTCGCCACGCGCTGACGGCTCCACGGCGCGATTGACCCGAATCAGAACGGTGCTGGACGGCGATTCGCAAATCAGCCTACGATTCGTCTTAATCGAGGCCGTTAACCTCTCTTAAGGTTTTGGTAGCTTAACCTGAGAGCAAGGTTACCCGAGCGGTTGATGCTCGGATCAATGGCCAAGCTTACGCCTGGAGGGGCTGAATGCGTGTTCTGCTGATTGAAGACGACAGCGCCACCGCGCAGAGCATCGAGCTGATGCTCAAGTCGGAAGGCTTCAACGTCTATACGACCGACCTGGGTGAAGAGGGTGTGGATCTGGGCAAGATCTACGACTACGACCTCATTCTGCTGGACCTCAACCTGCCTGACATGAACGGCATCGAGGTGCTGCGTCAGCTGCGTGTGGGCAAGGTCAACACGCCGGTGATGATCCTGTCGGGCACGCACGAAATCGAAACCAAGGTCAAGACCTTCGGCGGCGGCGCCGACGATTACATGACCAAGCCCTTCCACAAGGACGAGCTGATCGCGCGCGTCCATGCAGTGGTGCGTCGCTCCAAGGGTCACGCCCAGGCCATCATCCACACCGGCGAGATCGCCGTGAACCTGGACGCCAAGACGGTGGAGGTG
>CAZITK010000251.1:0-2424 GCA_964542145.1 uncultured Brevundimonas sp. | reverse complement strand
CCCATTGAGGTGCGGTTCTCGGCGGCCATGGGCGGCAGACGTAGCTGGCGAGCCCGCTGGGCGGTGATGGCTAGGCAGACCAGACCGCGCGCGTGCTTGACCATGAAATTGATCTGATCGGGCGTGGCGAACTGGGCGGGAATGACCACGTCGCCCTCGTTCTCCCGGTCCTCGGCGTCCACCAGGATATAGGGTCGCCCGTTGCGGGCATCCTCAAGGATGTCCTCGATCGTGCTGATCGGGCTGTCGTTCATGTTTGCGGCCAGCATTTGCCGTTCCTTTGGCGTCACGCCGTCTCCTGCCACCTGGCGAGGTATCTGGCCAGCATGTCGATCTCCAGATTGACCGGATCGCCGGGCTGGAGGCGGCCCAGGGTGGTCGCCTCCCAGGTGTGGGGGATGATGTTGACGCCGAAGCTCCGCCCCGAAACCTCATTGACCGTCAAGGACACGCCCTCGACGGTGATCGAGCCCTTGGGGGCGATGAAGCGGTGCAGGGGCTCCGGCGCGACGATGACGAGCCGGTGAGAGCCGCCCTCGGGCGTGACGCTGTAAACCTCCCCCACCCCGTCCACATGACCCGAGACGATATGACCGCCCATCTCGTCGCCCAGCCGCGCCGCGCGCTCCAGATTGACGTGATGGCCCTGGCGCCAGCGGCTCAAGGTGGTCTTGGACAGGGTTTCGCCCGACACCTCGACCGCGAACCATCCGGCCCCGGTCTCGATGACGGTCAGACAGGCGCCGGAAAGGCTGATCGAGGCGCCGAGGTCGATTCCGGTCGTGTCCCACGCGGTCTCGATCTCATAGCGCCGGTCGCCGCCTGTGTCTGTGATCGACCGCACGCGGCCGATATCGGTGACGATGCCGGTGAACATTCAGAACCCCTTGCCCTTCTCCCCTCGGGGGAGAAGGTGGGCGGTGTAGCCGCTCGGATGAGGGGGCTGTCGGCTTGCCCGCAAATCTTCATCGTCGAGTGTGAAGCAAACGCCCCCCTCATCCGTAATGCCGCGCATGCCGCCTTCTCCCCCGAGGAAAGAAGGATTTTCGGGTTCGTTGCCCATCAGATCCTCTCGTAACGCTCCCACAGGTCGTCACCCAGGGGCTCGACCGCCAGACGCCGGAAGCGTGGGGCCTCGTCGAGGTCGAAAAACGCCAGGGCGGCGACGCCCGGCCGCCCCTCTCCGCCCAGTAGAATCGGGGCGCGAAACCACTCGATTCGATCCACCAGCCCGGTCCGTAAGAAAGACGCGGCCACCTGGCCGCCGCCCTCGATCAGCAGAGAGGTGACGCCCCGCCGGCTCAGCTCGGCGACCGCTGCGTCGGGGCTGGGCTGGCCGTCCTCCGCCTCGACGCGCACGACCTCGGCCCCACCCACTGGTGCGGGCTCGGCGGCGGTCAGGATCAGGGTGTTCGGGGTCGCGAGTCTAGCGGCCAAAGGAGTACGGAGCGCCGAATCAAGGATGACGCACACTGGCTGCCGATCGGTCTCCACGCCGTGGCGCACCGTCAGTTCCGGGTCGTCCGCCAGCACCGTGCCGACGCCGACCAGGATGGCGTCATGCTCGGCCCTTAGACGATGGCCCTGCGTTCGCGCCGCCTCGCCTGTGATCCATTTGGACTGGCCCGCCGCTGTCGCGATCCGGCCGTCCAGGGACGTGGCCAGTTTCAGGGTGATCCGCATCAGCGGCCGCCGGCTCCCTCGTCCGACAGCCCTTCATCACCCAGGAACCGGGCGAAGTCGCCGGTACGGCGGAAGTCCTTGTAGACCGAGGCGTAGCGAACATAGGCCACCTCATCGATCGACTTCAGCGCCTTCATGATGAAGTCTCCGACCGTCGAGGAGGGGATTTCCGTTTCGCCCAGGCTCTCCAGCTGGCGGACGATACGGCTGACCAGGCGCTCGACCTGATCCGGCTGGACCGGGCGCTTGCGCAGGGCGATGCCCAGCGACCGCTCCAGCTTGTCACGGTCGAACGGAGTCCGGCGGCCGTTGCGTTTGAGGATAACCAGTTCGCGCAGCTGTACCCGTTCGAAGGTGGTGAATCGCCCTTCGCACTGCGAGCATGACCGGCGGCGACGGATGGCCGCGCCCTCGTCGGAAGGTCGGCTGTCCTTTACCTGGGTGTCGGCGTTACCGCAAAAAGGACATTTCATCCGTTACCTACTTATAGATAGGGAAGCGATGGGTAAGGTCGCGGACCTGAGCCGCCACGCCTGCCGCCACCGCCGGATCGGCCTCGTCACCGCCGTTCATGGAGGTCACCACGTCGGCGATCCAGTGACCGATCTGCTGGAACTCCGCCTCGCCGAAACCGCGCGTGGTGCCAGCCGGCGTCCCTAGGCGCACGCCCGACGTGACGGTGAAGGACGCCGTGTCGAACGGCACCCCGTTCTTGTTGCAGGTCATCAGCGCGCCTTCGAG
>CAZITK010000250.1:0-2447 GCA_964542145.1 uncultured Brevundimonas sp. | reverse complement strand
TACACCCGCGTGCCCGCGGCCGCCCGCGACTGGCAGCGCGACAAGGCCCGGCTGATGAAGGAACACGGCTGATCTCTTGCGCCATCTGGAAGGGTTGGGGGTGACGCCGGGGCCGCCCGCGCCTAAATCCGCCCTCGAACCTCTGACGGAGATCTCCATGTCCATCGACACCCGCCTCGCCGAACTCGGCATCGACCTGCCCGAACCGGCCAAGGCCGTGGCCAACTATGTGCCTTGGGTGAAGACCGGCACTCTGGTCCATGTCTCCGGCCAGCTGTCGAACGACGCCGCGGGCGGCCTCAAGGGCACGGTGGGCGACGACGTTGACCTGGACACCGCCAGGAACGGCGCGCGGATGTGCGGCGTCAATCTGCTGGCGCAGATCAAGGCCGCCTGCGACGGCGATCTGGAACGCGTGGTCCGGGTGGTCAAGCTGGGCGGCTTCGTCCAGGCGGCCGGCGACTTCATCGATATTCCCCTGGTCATCAATGGCTGCTCGGACCTGATGGTCGAGGTGTTCGGCGACAAGGGCCGTCACGCCCGCTCGGCCGTCGGCGTCTATCGCTTGCCGCTTGGCTTCGCGGTCGAGGTGGACGCCGTCGTCGAGGTGCGGTGACAATGTCTTCCTTCTCCCCTTGGGGGAGAAGGTGGGCCGCGGAGCGGCTCGGATGAGGGGTATGTTTCAACCGGTAGAATTCTTGACGGTGAGCCCGCGGGCGCGGGGCCTCTCATCCGTCTGGCATCGCCGGCCACCTTTTCCCGCGAGGGGAGAAGGACGTGTCTGACTTCAGCCTGCATGTCCACGGCCGGATCGCCGAGATCGGCCGTGAGGCATGGGAGGCGTGCGCCGCGCACACCGGCGACCCCTTCGTCAGCTACGATTTTCTCGAGGCCTGCGAAACCTCCGGCTCGGTCGCGCCCGAGGCCGGCTGGGCGCCGCGCCATCTGACGCTTAAGGCCGAGGACGGCGGCGTGCTGGGCGTCATGCCGCTCTATCTCAAGGGCCACAGCCAGGGCGAATACGTCTTTGACCACGCCTGGGCCGACGCCTTCGACCGGGCGGGCGGCCGGTATTATCCCAAGCTCCTGGGGGCCGTACCTTTCACCCCGGCGACCGGCCCGCGTCTCCTGGTCCGGCCGGGCGCAGGCGAAACCGCGATGAAGCAGGCGCTGGCCCACGGCGCCGTCGCCCTGACCGAGCAGATGGGGGTGTCGTCCCTTCACGTCACCTTCCCCGACGCCGCCGACGCCGCGGCGCTGGACGAAGCGGGATATCTGGCCCGGCGGGACATGCAGTATGTCTGGGAAAACCGGCGCTATGCCGATTTCGAGGCCTTCCTCGCCACCCTCAGTCAGAACCGGCGAAAGGCCATCCGGCGTGAACGGCGCGACGCCCAGGCGGGCCTCGACATCCGCGTCCTGACCGGGGGCGAGATCGAACCCGCGCACTGGGACGCCTTCTTCGCCTGCTACATGGACACCGGCTCGCGCAAATGGGGCCGACCCTATCTGACACGCGCCTTCTTTCACCGGGTCGGGGAAACCATGGGCGACCGGGTCGCCCTGATCATGGCCTTTCGCGACGACCGTCCGATCGCCGGAGCGCTCAACTTCATCGGCCGCGACGCCCTCTACGGCCGCCAGTGGGGCGCGCTGGACGACGCCCCCTTCCTTCATTTCGAGCTCTGCTATTACCGCGCCATCGACTTCGCCATCGAACGCGGCCTGTCGCGCGTCGAAGCGGGGGCGCAAGGCGAGCACAAGATCGCGCGCGGCTATCTGCCGACCGAGGTCCGCTCGGCCCACTGGATCGCCAACGATAGCTTCCGGGACGCCATCGCCCGCTTTCTTGAGGAAGAGCGCCCGGCGGTGAAGTCCGAGACCGCCATGATGCGCCAGAACCTCAGCCCCTATCGTCGCTGAAGTAGACCCGACGAGCCTAGGCCGCCTCCGACGCCTCAAGTCGCCCGGACTTCAACCGTTCCGCCACCAGAAAGGCCAGCTCCAGCGCCTGACCCGCGTTTAGCCGAGGGTCGCAATGGGTGTGGTAGCGGCTGTGCAGCTGGTCCTCGGTCACCGCCTGAAAGCCCCCTAGGCATTCGGTGACATTCTGACCGGTCATCTCGAGGTGCACGCCGCCGGGATGCACCCCTTCGGCCTCGGCCACGTCGATGAAGCCGCGCACCTCGGCCAGGATGCGGTCGAACGGCCGAGTCTTGTAGCCCGTCGACGCCCTCAGTGTGTTGCCATGCATCGGGTCGATCGACCAGACCACGCGCTTGCCATGCGCCTTGGTGGCCGCCATCAGGCGCGGCAGGCGGTCGGCCACCTTGTCCGCGCCGAACCGACCGATCAATGTCAGGCGCCCGGGAATGTTCTCCGGGTTCAGGAAATCGATGAGTCTGAGAAGATCGTCCGGCTCCATGGTCGGGCCGCACTTCACCCCG
>CAZITK010000249.1:0-2447 GCA_964542145.1 uncultured Brevundimonas sp. | reverse complement strand
CAGGCGTCGATGGTGCCCAGCTTGACCTCGCCCGCCTCGGCCCGCGCGCGGCCGTCGGGCACGGCGTCCAGCAGCCAGGCGTATTTCGAGGCCGAGAAATAGGGATCGAGGATCAGGCCGGTCGCCGCCTGAACCGTCTCCTCATGCCCCGCCGCCTTGAGCCGCGCCACGGCGTCGGCGGTGCGCCGGTCCTGCCAGACGATGGCGCGGTGAAGCGCCTTGCCCGTCGCCGCCTCCCAGATCACCGCCGTCTCGCGCTGGTTGGTCAGGCCGATGCCGGAGAAGCGGGTCACGCCCCCCACCCGGTCGATCACCTCCCGACAGGTCTTGACCACCGCCCGCCAGATCTCGGCTGCGTCATGTTCGACCCAGCCGGAATGCGGAAAATGCTGACGCAGCTCGATCTGGCTGACCGCCACGGGCCGCAGGCCGGGATCGAAGGCGATGGCCCGGGTCGAGGTGGTGCCCTGGTCGATGGCGAGGATCAGGTCATTCATAGGCGGCACCTTAGCGGGGTCAGGCCCGACGTCGAGCGCGAGGTGACGACGCGGTCGTCATCGGGCAGATATCCACCCATGACCCACACCGCCTCCTTCGCCGGCGTCCAGGACGCCGCCCGCCGCATCGCCGGCATCGCCGTGCGCACCCCTCTGATCGAGAGCCCCGCTCTGAACGAAAGGCTGGGGGGCCGTGTGCTGCTGAAGGCCGAAACGATGCAGGTGGCGGGCGCCTTCAAGTTCCGGGGCGCCTATAACCGAATCAGCCGCCTGACCGACGAGGAGAAGGCGCGCGGCGTCGTGGCCTATTCGTCCGGAAACCACGCGCAGGCGGTGGCCGCGGCGGCGCGGATGGTGGGGACCCGCGCGATTATCGTCATGCCGGCCGACAGTCCGAAGGTGAAGGTCGAGGGCGTGATCATGTTCGGGGGCGAGGTCAGGACCTATGACCGCTACACCGAAAGCCGCGAGGCCATCGGCGAAGCCATCGCCGCAGAGCGCGGTTCGGTTCTGGTCCGGCCGTTCGACGACCCGTTCGTCATCGAGGGCCAGGGCACGACCGGGCTCGAGATCGTGGAGGACGCCAGGGCGGGCGGCGTCGAGGTCGACCAGCTGTTGTGTGGAACATCGGGCGGAGGCCTGATCGCGGGGATCAACCTGGCCATGGCGGCCCTGGCGCCCGAGGCGACGGTCATCGGGGTCGAGCCCCAGGCCTATAACGACACTCAACTGTCGCTCGCCGCCGGGGAGAGGATGACCCATCCGCCGGCGCCGGGGACCATCTGCGACGCCCTGATGACCGATCGGCCGGGCGAGCTGACCTTTCCCATCAATCGCAGGCTCGAAAGGGTCGTTACGGTGACGGACGCCGAGGTGGCGGAGGGCGTTGCCTATGCCTTTCGCGTGCTGAAGCTGGTGGTGGAGCCGGGCGGCGCGGTGTCTCTGGCCGCGCTCTTGGCCGGCAAGGTCGAGGCCCGGGACCGGACCACCGCCGTGGTGGTTTCGGGGGGCAACATCGATCCGTTCCTGTTCGCCGCCATCATAGAGGGGCGGTTCACCCCCGAAGCCGGGAGACATCCATGAACCAGGCCGAAACGCTCGCCGCCCTGATCGGTCAGGAGGTCGGGGTGAGCCGCTGGATCACGGTGGATCAGGGCCGCATCGACGCCTTCGCCGAGATCACCGAGGACCGCCAATTCATCCATGTGGACCCCGAGGCGGCGGCCAAGACTCCGTTCGGTGGCGTCGTCGCTCACGGCTTTCTGACGCTCAGTCTGGCCTCGGCCATGAGTATCGACGCCGTGGCGCCGCTGGAGGGCGTGATGATGGGCGTCAACTACGGATTCGACAGACTTCGCTTTCTTGCCCCCGTTCCCGCCGGCTCGCGCATCCGAGGCCGGTTCAAGCTGCTGTCCGCCGAGAACAAGGGCGATGGTCGCTGGCTGCTGAAGCATGAACTGACGATCGACATCGAGGGCGCGGACAAGCCGGCCCTTATCGCCGAATGGCTGAGCATGCAGGTGGTCGCGGGGTGAAGCTGGACGCCTGGCTCAAGGCGGACGCGGTCACGGTGGCGCGACGCCTGATCGGCGCGCGGCTGCTGGTCGGCGGCGTCGGCGGCGTCATCGTTGAGACCGAGGCCTACGACGCGGGCGATCCGGCCTCGCATAGTTTCAATGGTCCGACCGGCCGGAACGCCGCCATGTTCGGACCGCCTGGACGCGCCTATGTCTATCGCATCTATGGCGCGCACTGGTGCTTCAACGTCGTGTGCGATGAGGCGACGCGGGGCAGCGCTGTGCTGATTCGCGCCCTGGAGCCCACCGACGGGCTCGACGTGATGCGGCGACGCCGCACCGCCCAAGACGTTCGGGCGCTATGCTCGGGGCCGGGCAAGCTGTGCCAGGCTTTGGCCATAGACAAGACCCTGGATCACGCGCCGCTGGACCA
>CAZITK010000248.1:0-2498 GCA_964542145.1 uncultured Brevundimonas sp. | reverse complement strand
GGCCTTCAGCGCCTTGAACATCGGCATGGCCGACCCGACACCATAGAGTCTGGCCACATAGCAGGCCGTCGCCACCACGCCCCGCGCGCCGCCGCCCACGATCACCGGCCTGTCACGCAGTTCCGGGCGATCACGCTTCTCCACCGAGGCGTAAAAGGCGTCGCAGTCCAGGTGGGCGATGCTGAGCTGGCTCAGTTCCGCGTCCGCGATCACCCGTCGCGAACCGCAGGACGGACAGCGCGCCAGCACCCGCTCCGCCACGGCCTCGCAGTCGCGGCAGATGGTCAGGATACGGCCGGTCTTGGTGGCGCCCGTCGGCATAACCCCACCTTAAAGGGTTCCGTGCGATCCGTCCTCGGGAAGGACGGGAATCAGAGCCGTCCGCAATCGGGTTCGACATGGCCAAGACCGTTCTCATCGTCGAGGACAACGAGCTGAACATGAAGCTCTTTCATGATCTGCTTGAATCCCAGGGGATCGAGACGCTTCAGACCCGCGACGGGCTGGCGGCCATGGGGATCGCGCGCGCGCATCGGCCCGACCTGATCCTGATGGACATCCAGCTGCCCGAGATTTCGGGCCTGGAGGTCACCAAATGGCTCAAGGACGACGAGGAGCTGGCCTCCATTCCCGTCATCGCCGTCACCGCCTTCGCCATGAAGGGCGACGAAGAGCGGATCCGCGAAGGCGGCTGCGAGGCCTATATCTCTAAGCCCATCTCGGTCATGCATTTTCTGGCCGTGGTCAAGAAGCACCTGGGCCTGCCGACGGACCAGGCCGCATGACCGCCCGCATCCTGGTCGTCGATGACGTGGAGGCCAATGTCCGCCTCCTCGAGGCCAAGCTGACGCTGGAATACTACGACGTCCTCACCGCAACCGATGGCGTATCCGCCCTGTCTGTCGCAGCCCGCGAACAGCCCGATATCGTGCTGCTGGACGTGATGATGCCCGGCATGGACGGCTTCGAGGTCTGCCGCCGCCTCAAGGCCGAGGCCGCCACCAAACATATCCCCGTGGTCCTTGTCACCGCCCTGGACGGCCGTGAGGATCGCATTCGGGGGCTTGAGGCCGGGGCGGACGACTTCCTCACCAAACCCCTGGACGATGTCGTCCTGTTCGCCCGCGTGCGCTCTCTCAGCCGGCTCAAGCTGGTCATGGACGAGCTTCGCGAGCGTGAGGAATCCGGGCGCAAGCTGGGCCTCACCGAAGGCGTGGCGCGCCTGCGCGGCTCCGGCGGCCGCGTCCTGATCGTCGATGACGACGCGCGTCAGGCCCAGAGGATTTCCGATGAACTGGCCGGCGAGCACCGACCGGTGATCGAGACCGACACGGGCAATGCGCTGCTGGCCAGCCGGGGGCCCGTCGATCTGCTGATCCTGTCGGCTGTGTCGAAGGGCTTCGACGGTCTGCGGCTGGCCGCCCAGATCCGCTCCGCCGAAGTCACCCGCCACCTGCCGCTCCTGGCCGTGGTCGATCCCGACGACCGGCCGCGCCTGATCAAGGCGCTGGAGCTGGGGATCAACGACGTCCTGTCCAGGCCGATCGACCCGGAAGAGCTCTCGGCCCGCGCCCGTACCCAGATTCGCCGCAAGCGCTACACCGACTTCCTGCGCGAGAAGCTGGACGTCAGCCTCGAGATGGCCGTCACCGACGCTCTCACCGGCCTGCACAACCGCCGCTACATGTCCGGCCAGCTCCAGGCCCTGGTCGCGCGCGCCGCCCACGGCGGCGATCCGGTCTCGGTGCTGGTGCTGGATATCGATCACTTCAAGGCGGTCAACGACAGCTTCGGCCATGACGCCGGCGACGAAGTGCTGCGCGAGTTCGCCGTGCGCCTCGCCACCAATGTCCGCGCCGTCGACCTGCCCTGCCGCCTGGGCGGCGAGGAGTTCGTGGTGGTCATGCCCGGCACCCGGCTGGAGGACGCTCACCGCATCGCCGACCGCATCCGTCGCGACATGGCCCAGACGCCGTTCCGCGCCATGGGCGGCAAGGAGCTGCTGTCCATCACCGCCTCCATCGGCGTGGCGGCCACGGGCGGCCCCTACGACACCCCCGAAGCCCTGCTGAAACGCGCCGATGAGGCCGTCTATGAGGCCAAGGCCTCGGGCCGAAACCAGGTCAGGGCGCGCGCCGCCTGAGACCAAGGCCGGCGCCTGAGCCCCACGCGCGCTGAAACGCCCGGCCTTTCGACCGGGCGTTTCACATTGCGTCAGACCAGGTCCGACCCGCGCGCGGGTCCTACTTGATCTTGCCTTCCTTGAATTCGACGTGCTTTTTCACGACCGGATCGTACTTCTTGACGACCATTTTTTCGGTCATGGTGCGGGCGTTCTTCTTGGTGACATAGAAGAAGCCGGTGTCCGCCGTCGAGTTCAGGCGGATTTTGATGGAAGCCGGTTTGGCCATCGGACGTACCTCTGCGACGGCGAAAGCCGCTGAAAAATGAGGCGCGGAACATACTCAGGCGCGCCCCAAAGTCAACGGGGGCCGCAC
>CAZITK010000247.1:0-2521 GCA_964542145.1 uncultured Brevundimonas sp. | reverse complement strand
CGTTGGAGCTTTTCCTCGGCCGCGCGATCGCCGCCGTTGGTGTCGGGGTGGAAGCGTTTGAGCAGCAGGTGGTAGCGCGCCTTGATCGCAGCCTTGTCGACCCCGGCCTCGAGATCCAGGTCGGCCAGGGCGGCGCGTTCCAGCCGACCGATGCGCAGGCCCTCCACCTCGCCGGGGGCGGGTTCGCGCGTTCGCCGGCCGAACAGGCCGAAGCTGTCTCGCCAGCTGCCGGGCCCCTGAGTGTTCGCCGTTCCCATCTTTGACGCAAAGGCGGCCGCCTCGCGCGACATCTTGCCGGCCTTCATCTCCCAAGTGGGACGGCCGCCGGTCATGGCCTCGTTCTCCTGGGCGGCGCGAATCTGGCCCTCGCTCATGCCGGCGTAGAAGTTCCAGCCCTTGTTATACTCGCCTGCGTGAGCCTGACAGAAGTCATAGAACTCACTCAGTTTTTCACGCGATTTGGGCGCGCGGGCGGTGGCGGCGCGCAAGCAATCCGGCCATTGGCAGGGTTTCTCGCCCGGCTTCAGCGTCAGGACGTCGGCTTCGGCCTGGTCCTCGCCCTCCTTGAGGGGGCGGACGCGCATGTCCTTGAAGCGGGGCGTGTATTGAAAGGCGGCTGGCATCACCCGAAGTGTAAGGCGGATTTGGACGTTCTCAAGGACAGGCGCATGACCGAAGGCCCGATCGCGACAATCATGCGAAGAAAACTGACCGGTGCGCTCGCGCCCGAGGTCCTGGTGATCCAGGACGACAGCGCGCGTCACGCCGGGCACCATCACCAGGGCGGCATGGACGCCACACCCGGCGGAGAGAGCCATTTCAACCTGGAGATCGTATCCTCGGCCTTTGAGGGGATGGGTCGGCTGGAGCGGCAAAAGACGATCAACCGCCTGCTGGTCGAGGAACTGGCCGGGCCGGTGCATGCCTTGTCGATCAAGGCGCGCGCGCCTTCCGAGCCGGCCGGATGATTTTCCGAAACGCCGTTCACCCCCCTTTAGGGCATCGCGGCTAGTATCCTTGCCGAGATTGCATCGCGGACGAGGGGCGGCATGACGGATCAGGTGGTCGACGGCATCGCGACCCAAGGCAAGGCCGCCGCCAGGCCCAAGACCAAGGTCCGTGCGCCGGCCGAGGCGGCCCAGGTGCTGCAGGCCATTCTGGAAACCGGCAACCTTCGCTACTGGATCATCTTCAGCTGGGGGGTGGCCCTGGCGACGGCCGTGGGGCCGCTGCTGGCGGCCGGATGGTTCGCCCTGACCATGGTCGCGGGCTATACGCGCGGCCGGGTCGAGAAACAGGTGGTGGCGCGCACTGGCTCGAAATACGCACCGGTGTTCGTCTGGGTCGCCTTTGCGACGACCTTCGCCTGGGCGACCGCCCCAATGCTGGCCTGGTTTCAAGGCGGGGTGATGGGGCCGGCGCTGGCCGTGGCGTTGCTGTGCTCGGGCTATGTGATGGTCTTCACCCAGATGCGGACCGCCCCGCGCGAGGCCTTCGTCATCTCGGCGCCCTACAGCCTGGCGGCGGTCATCATGGCCTTCACCCTGTGGGGAAACTCGGGATTCTGGACGCTGCTGGCGGTAGTGCCCGTCCTGGCCTCGGCCCTGCTGGTCAAGGTCATCATCACCATGATGAAGGAGGCCAAGATCCAGACCTTCCAGGACCAGCAGTCGCATCTGATCGATGAGCTGGAGACCGCCAGGGACCGCGCTGACGCCGCCAGCGAGGCCAAGTCGAATTTCCTGGGCGTGATCTCACACGAGTTGCGCACGCCGATGAATGGGGTCCTCGGCGCGGCCCAGTTGATGAGCGCCACCCGGCTGGACGGCGCCCAGCGTGAATATCTGTCGATCATCCGCAATTCGGGCGACAATCTGCTTGGGCTGCTGAACGACATCCTCGACATGACCAAGATCGAGGCCGGCCGAATGACGTTCGAGGCGGTGGATGTGGACCTTGAGGACCTGCACCGCCGGGTCACCGGCCCTTTCCTGGCCCAGGCCGAAGCCAAGGACCTGAGCTTTGTCTCGACCTTCGAGGGCGAGGTCCCGGCCGTCGTCAGGGGCGATCCTCTGCGGGTCTGCCAGGTGATCCAGAATCTGCTGTCCAACGCCGTGAAATTCACCGAGGCCGGCGAGGTCCGCTACGACGTACGGGCCCGCCGCCTGTCCGACGCCCGCGTAGCCTTCGATTTCGTGGTCACCGATTCCGGTCCCGGCATCTCGGCCGAGGATCAGGAGCGGCTGTTCCAGCCCTTCACCCAGCTGGACGCCTCGTCCACCCGCAAGTTCGGCGGCACCGGCCTGGGCCTGACCATCGCCCGGCGCATGGCTCAGATCATGGGCGGCGACATCACCATGACCTCGCGCGAGGGCCAGGGCTGCAGCTTCACCTTCTCTGTCGAGGCGGAGGTGGTGGCCTGGGCGCAGGGCGTGGCGACCTCCACGCAGATCGAGGGCGGGGCTGACGAAGCGGCGCTGCGTGTCCTGGTCGTCGAAGACCACCCGGTCAATCGCATGAT
>CAZITK010000246.1:0-2537 GCA_964542145.1 uncultured Brevundimonas sp. | reverse complement strand
AGAAACGCCAGATACAGCCGCCCGATGCGGCCGTAGGATTCCAGCGTCCGGGGCGCGCAGCGGCGCTCATGGGCCAGATGCTCCAGCCAGGCCATCAGGACCTCGGAGGCGGTCAGTCGAGCACCGGCCATCGTTCCGCAGTCCGCGACGTGACGCCGGCAAGAAAGGCCACCAACTCGCCGCCCATGGCGGCGGTGAACCCCTCGGCGCCAGACGACCCGAAGGCGCACAGGGCCGGCCGCTCGGGCGACCACAGGCCCATGCGGACCAGGGCGACGCTTTTCACCTCGGCGCTGGCGGCGCCGAACAGGGCCAGCCCTTCGAACACCGGCCCAAGCCACATAAGGCCATCCGGGCCAAGCAGCTGCTCCACCCGGTCGGCCTCCAGAGCGCGCCAGCCGAAGGGGACGCCACCGGGCTTTTCCAGGGCGATGGCGGCGCCGGCCAAACCGAAGCGTTCACGGGCCGCGGCGTCCAGCCGCCGGGCGAGATCGGAATGGTTGCGGGATTCCAGCAGGTCCAGGCAGGCGGCGTGAGTCTGGGTCTGAGCGGCGAAGTTGGCCTTTGCCACCTGCTCGACGGCCTTCCTCTGGCCCGCCTCACGCTCGACCACAGCCTCGAGGCGGACAAGGGCCGCCCGACCGAGATCGACGACGTTGCGGCCAGTGTGTCTGAGGCCGATGTCTTCGAGCAGGGCGCGGTCCTCGGTCAGCAGGTCGGGGTTGGACAGCAGCCAGGCGCGAACACGCGGCCAGTGGAGGCCGTCATCCTGATCCGCCACTGAAAGCTCACTGTTCGAAACCACGGCGCATATACTCCGGCCGTGAAGCCACGCGGGTCAGAGAATGGACTGACCCGTCTTGCCCCAGTCGGCGAGGAATTGATCAAGACCTTTGTCGGTTAACGGGTGCTTGACCAAGGCCCTGAAGGTGTCGGCCGGAAGCGTCGCGGCGTCGGCGCCGGCGAGCGCGGCGGCCGAGACATGGCCGGGGTTGCGCAACGACGCGGCGAGGATCTCGGTCTCGAAATCGTGGATGTCGTACAGTGTGCGGATCTCCTCCAGGAGGCTCACGCCGTCGGCGCCGTTGTCCTCGAGCCGGCCGACGAAGGGCGAGACGAAGGTGGCGCCGGCCTTGGCCGCCATCAGGGCCTGGGCGGCAGAGAAGCACAGGGTGACATTGGTCTTGATCCCCTTGCCCGAGAACGTCCGCGCGGCGCGCAGGCCGTCCCAAGTCAGCGGCAGCTTGACCACCACATTGGGGGCGATCTGGGCCAGCTTGTCACCTTCCCTGACCATGGTCTCGAAATCCGTGGCCACGGCCTCGGCGGAGATCGGCCCCTCGACCAGGGCGCAAATCTCGGCGATGACCTCGGCGATGTTGCGACCGGATTTGGCGATCAGAGAGGGATTGGTGGTCACGCCGTCCACCATGCCGGTGGGGACCATGTCCTTGATGACGGCGACGTCGGCGGTGTCGAGGAAGAGTTTCATGGGGCCTGGGTTTAGCGCCGGGAAGGCCAAAGGGCGAGACCCAATCTCCTCCCCGTCCGCCCGGCGGATGGGGAGGTGGCGCGGCGCCCAACGCCATGGCGGAGGGGCGCGACGGCATAGCCGAGGCGTGCGGGTACAACCCCTCCACCACTTCGTGGTCCCCCTCCCCATTCCTCTGAAACGGGGAGGAAAGCGGACATGATCGTCGCCTCCGTCCTCATCCCCCTGCCCGTGCCCGAGGCCTTCGATTACGAAGTCCCGGACGGCCTCGACCTGAAGCGCGGCGACCAGGTGACGGTGCCGTTGGGTCCGCGACGTCTGCGCGGGGTGGTGGCCGAGGTGCGCGAGACCACCGGCTCGAACCGGCGGCTGAAGGGCGTGGAGGGGCGGCTGGACGACCCGCCCCTGCCCGAGCGGACGCTGGACTTCCTGGAGTGGGCGGCGCGGTGGACGCTGAGCCCGCCGGGCGAGATGGCGGGTGTGGCGCTGAAGGGCCTGCGCGCGCCGCCGCCCCGGCCGGAGCGGAGGGTGAGGCGCGTCGGCGACCGGCAGCCCGTGCGGGTGACCCCGGCGCGGACGATGGTTCTGGAGACCTTGGGCGATCGCGCCCTGTCCGCTGCCGAACTGGCGCGGCAGGCGGGCGTCTCGTCCAGCGTGGTCAAGGGGCTGGTGGCTGAAGGCGTGCTGGAGGTGACCGAGATCGCCGCGGAGCACGGCTTCGACGCACCCGATCCCGGTCACGCTCCCGCGACGCCGAACCCCGATCAGGCGGCGGCGGCTGAGGCCATCGCCGGGGCCGTTGGCAACGGCTTCCAGCCCATTCTGCTGGACGGGGTCACCGGCTCCGGCAAGACCGAGGCCTATCTGGAGGCGGTGGCGCGGCTGCTCAGCGCCGAGCCCGAGGCCCAGGTGCTGATCCTGCTGCCCGAGATCGCCCTGACCCAGGCCCTGATCGAGCGCATCACCGCCCGTTTCGGCGCCGCTCCGGCCGAATGGCACTCCGGCGTCTCACCGCCCCGCCGCCGTCAGGTCTGGGAGGCGGTGG
>CAZITK010000245.1:0-2592 GCA_964542145.1 uncultured Brevundimonas sp. | reverse complement strand
TTGTCGCCGTCGGCCGCGCGGGTCAGCCGGTCGGCCTCACCCCAGAAGTCGCCGATGCCCATGCCCACGGAGGGAATGAAGGTCACTTCCTGCATGTTGCCGCGCGCGAGGGTGCCGTCGAAATCGTAGATCAGCGCGGTCTTGAGAAGCGGAGGCGTGGCCATGGCGGCCTTGTAGGCGGGCGTGCTGCCGCTGGCGAGAGGGGTCGCGCGACCGGCTAATTCAAGGACAGTTCCGGCGCGGCTGCGTCGGGCACGGCCTCGAACGGCAGGTGCAGGATGAAGGTCGCACCCTTGCCCGGCTCGCTTTCCACCTCGGCCCAGCCTCCGTGCAGTTCAACCAGGGCCTTGACCAGGGCCAGGGCCAGGCCGGGCCCGCCACGGTCGCGGCGGACGAACCGATCGAAGACATGCGCCTGGAGATGATAGGGGATGCCGCGCCCCGTGTCCGACACCGCGATGCGCACGTCGGTTGGTCCCGCCTCGGCCGACAGCGTGACCTGGCCTTCCTCGCCCACCGCGCGCGCAGCGTTCTCCAGAAGATGATCCAGAGCCTGGGCGACGCGTCGGACATCGGCCCGCACCGTAGGCATCGTCTCGGGACAACGCACCACCAGCCCCCCTCCCCGGCCCTCGACCTTTGGCCGGACCCGCTCGGCACAGTCGTTCAACAGGTCGTCGATGCGCATGTCGCCCAACGTCAGTTGCATCTCGCCGGCGTCGATCTGGGCCATGTCGAGCACGTCGTCGATGGAGCGCGTCAGCTGGCTGGCGGCGACCCGGATGGCGCCGGCGTGCTGGCGGCTCCGGTCCGGCAAGCCGGGCTGGGCCTCCAGAAGTTCGGAATAGCCGACGATGGTCGTGAGCGGCGTGCGCAATTCATAGGAAACGCTGCCCACAAACTCGCGCTTCAACAGTTGGCTCTCGGCCAGGGCCGCCTCGCGCTGGGCCAGGGCCGTCTCCAGTTCGCGCCGGGCGGTGACGTCGGAGAAGGCCACCAGGGTGGCGCCGTCCGGCAAGGGACGGGTCTGCCAGGCGGCGACGCGCCGGTCGGCGGTGCGGCCCTCACCCGAGATCGGCACGCGACTCTGAGGATCGGGGTCGGCGACCCGCGCCTTCAGTCCCAGCCATAAACTCTCGTCCGGGATCACGAGGCGGCACAACTCGGCCACGGCGTCGAAGTCGCCGGCGGTCGCTAGCTGGTCTGCGCTGACCCGCCAGAAGGTTTCGAACGCCTCGTTGTGGAGTCTCAGCCGTCCGTCGGAGCCGAACACGGCGACGGCGTCGTTCAGCTTGTCCAGGGTCGCACGTTGAACCTGGAGCTGAGCGTTGTAGCGGGCGCGTAGCTCAAGCTCCCTCGTGATGTCCGAGAATAGCAGCAGCACCCCACCCAAAGGATGCGGCTGGCGCACCACGCGCAGGGTGCGGCCGTCCGGCAGTGACCAGCTGTCGTCAGGGGAGGCCTCCGAAGCGCCGTAGAAGTCCAGCTCGGCCGCCTTCCACGACGCATAGTCGCTGGTTTCGGGGAGCTGACGGCGCTGTCGCAGACGATCGAGCAGTTCGGAATGAGTCGGCCGCTCATCCAACCACGCCGGATCGAGCGAGAATAACTGCTGAAGAGCCGTATTGTGAAAGGCTAGCCGCTTCGACGGCCCGAAGATGGCCACGGCGTCGGCCAGGTGGTTCAGGGTTTCGTCATGGCCCTCGACATGGCGTCGCAGGGTGTCGCGAGTCTCCTCCGCCTCGGTTGCGTCCATGGCGAAGGCCGCCACGAGACCCGAACGGCTGAAGCCGCGCGACGACGGCGAGATGGGCTGGGCCACGATGCGCCAGGCCCGGCGGCGGCCCTTGAGCGTGGTCCAACGGAAGCTGTCCTGAACATCCCCCGTGCGCCGCGCCTCGGTGACCACCGCCTCGATGTTGCGGTCGAAACCCAGGCCCAGCTCCTGCGCTTCCTCGACAGTCGCGGCGTTCATTTCGGCCAGCCAGGCGCGGTTAGCCCAGACCAGTCGGCCCTCGCGGTCCACCAGCCAGGTGGGGGTGGGCGATTGATCAATCAGCGGCTCGACCGGCACGTCGCGTGCGACCGGATCCTCCGGCGCCAGCCTCAGCCAGGCCGCCCCTCCGACCGCGCGACCTTCCAGATGAAGCGCTCCGTGCTCGGTCTCGACCGTCAGGTCACAGGGCTCGCCGCGCTGAGCCAGAGCCTCAAGCTTCTCCCGCGTGCCGGATGAACTGGCCTGGATAGCGGCCAGCAGGTCTCCAACCGCTCCGTCGCCGAAGAGCGCGCGCTCGGCGGCGGTGACCGAGGCGGCGGCGCCGAGCGCTCCGCCCGGCCGATCCGACGCCACTTCGATCCGCACGTCGTCGAAAGCAGCCAAGGCGCTGTCGCGCAAGGCCAGATCGCTCTCGGCCCGGGCTAGGCGTTCGGCCAAGGCCTCGGTCGCTTCGGCGGCGCGACGGCGCAGGCGCATGGACCACGCGCTGAGAGCCAGCGCCAGGCTCGCCGCTCCCGTGGCGGCCATGAAGGCGAATTCGGCCTCCGCCATGCTTTCGCTGATCAGCCCCCAGGGTCGATGATTCGCGCTAACCA
>CAZITK010000244.1:0-2636 GCA_964542145.1 uncultured Brevundimonas sp. | reverse complement strand
GACCGCGACAACAGCGCCCCGTTCAGCTCGAAGGATGGGTTTTCGGTCGTCGCCCCGACCAGGGTCACCACCCCCTCCTCCACGAAGGGCAGGAAGCCGTCCTGCTGCGCGCGGTTGAAGCGGTGAATCTCGTCGACGAACAGCAAGGTGCTCTGCCCCGCCGCCCGTCGCACCCGCGCCTGTTCAAAGGCCTTCTTCAGGTCCGCGACACCCGAGAACACCGCTGAAATCTGCTGGTACTGATAGCCCGCCGCCTGGGCCAGAAGCCGCGCGATGGTGGTCTTGCCTGTGCCCGGCGGCCCCCACAGGATCATCGAGCCCAGGCGTCCGGCCTCGACCATGCGCCGGATCGGCCCTTCGGCGCCCAGCAGGTGATCCTGGCCCACAACTTCCTCCAGCGCGCGCGGCCGCAGCCGATCGGCCAGGGGCGCGTCGGGCGGATGGATGCCGGAGGCTTCGAACAGGTCGCTCATGAGCCGTGACAGATAGGCTCAATCGCCCCCGTCGTCTCCCCGTCTATCGCTTGCCGCGCAGCACGCGCCACAGGCTGCGCGGCGGAGCCGGGGGCAAGGGCGCGGTCGGCCCGGCGGGCACCTGCGGTCTCGGGCCCGCTTCGGCGCTCTCGCCCAGCAGCTGAGCGACACTGGCCTGAAGCGCCGTCATCTCGCTGCTCAGTTCGCGCAACTGCTTGGGCGAGAACCGACCTAGCTCGATACCGGCCATGGCGGTACGCGCCCGCGCCAGTTGCTTCAGAGCGATAACCGGCGCGCGCGTCTCCACATGTTCCGAGCGCAATTGTTCGAGAAGACCGTACAGAGAGGCGGCGGTGTCCTGCAGCGCCGCGCCGGGCTGAAGCAACTGGTCCAGCGCGTCGAGCGTCTCATCGGAGGGCAAGGGCGCCTTCGGGCCGGCGCCGACGCCGTCTTGTGGCGACGTCAGACCCCGCTCTTCGGCCCAGCGGCGCAGACCGAAGACAGGCAGCGTTCCCGGCGCCGGCGGAGTGAAGGGAAACAGGCGGTCCAACGGACCGGGCAGGATGTCACGCGCCTCGATCAGCACGAAGCCCGTCCGTCGCCACAGGTCGCGAACGCGTCCCGGCAGGGGGGCCGTGACCGCCGCCAGACCCACGAACAGGGCCTCCAGCTCACCGACGAGTTCATAGCGACCCGGCGTGTCGCGCCAGGCCAGATACGCCTCGGCGAGGTCTAGCTGGTCGACCTCGGCCCGGATCTGGGCCGGGTCTTCCATGCGGTAGGCGTCGGCGATGTCGCGGTCGGACAGGCCCAGCACCCGGCTCTGATGGGACAGCTTCATGCGCCGGTTAATCCAGCCGTAAGCCAGCTTGACGTCCGGCGCCATCTGCAAGGACGCCTCGATGAACTCCAGATCCGCCGCCGTGGCCTCGTCGGGCAGGCGCGCCGCGCGCACGGTGTGAAAGGCGGCGTAGCGGCCGGGATCGCGCGCCCGCAGCTCTCGCATGGCCGCCAGGCGGCGATTGCCGTTCACGACGACCCCTTCGTGGGTGACCAGCAGAGGCTCGGTCTGCTGGCCATGGCGGGCCAGTTCCTGCATCACCGGCCCGGCCGGGTCGGCCGCCTTGGCCACCAGAAGATCGTGCAGCAGGCCCTGCACCAGCGGCGTCGCCTCTTCCGCGGCCAAATCGGCCAAGGCGCGCCCCTGGGTCGCCGCCCGCTCTCCCAGTTCGGCCACGATACGGCCGTTGGCCACGCGGTATATCAGCGCCTCGGACGGAACCTCGACCACCGGCGTTTCAAGATAGCCGCCGCGCCAGGGGACGAAATGCTCTGCGCGCACCGGCGCCGTCTCCAGCGCGCGACGGCGCGCGTCGAGATCGAGCGGCTGGATGTCGGCCTGGGCGGGCGAGGGGTCTGAGGCGGCGAGAGGGCGGTCGGTCATGGCGGGTTAAGGCGCAGCCGGGCGTACAGTTGCCCGGACCAGGCTGGAATCGTCGCACATTCCGCTCAAGCCGCCTACAGCCTCAGGATCACCGTCTCGACGATCGGGCGGCGGTCCCAGATCTGCTGGCTGGCTTTCTTAAGCGCGCGCGCCACGGCCTGTTCGACCACCAGCTCGTCCTCCAGGGCCTCGCCCTTCAGTCCTCGCACCACCTGTTCGACCCGCTCGGCCAGGTCGTCCAGCGCGTCTCCCAGCGGCGTGTCCGGATCGCCCGGCAGACCGATGCCGCGCACGTCGATGTCGGACATGATCTTGCCGCGCCGATCCATGGCGAAACTGACCACCAGCACCCCGTTCGAGGCGGCGTGGCGACGTTCGCGCAGGGCCTCTCCCGCCTCGGTCACCAGCATGCCGCCGTCCACATAGAGGCGGCCGTTGGGCACTTCGTCGATAATCCCCGGCTGGCCCGGGGCCAGCAGCACCAGATCGCCGTTCCGCGGCGCCACCGTTTCCGGCACGCCAAAGTCGGTGGCCAGGTTGGCGTGCTCCATCAGGAAGCGCCGCACCCCGTGGGTCGGCACGGCGATGCGCGGTCGCACCCAGTCGTACATGTCCTTCAGCTCGTCGCGGCACGGGTGGCCCGAGACGTGGATGCCCGGATGGTCACGCTCGGTGTAGAGCCGCACCCCCCGCTCGGCCAGCTTGTCCTGCAGAGCGCC
>CAZITK010000243.1:0-2652 GCA_964542145.1 uncultured Brevundimonas sp. | reverse complement strand
GCCAGACGGTCGGGGTGTTCCAGCTGGAATCCCAGGGCATGCGCGACACGCTGCGCAAGATGCGCTGCGGCTCCATTGAGGAGATCACCGCCTTGATCTCCCTCTATCGGCCCGGTCCGATGGAGATGATCGACACCTATATCGACCGGAAATTCGGCCGGGCCGAGGTCGATTACCTGCATCCCTCGCTGACGGAGGTCCTGACCGAGACCTACGGCGTCATCATCTACCAGGAACAGGTGATGAAGATCGCCCAGATTCTGGCGGGCTACAGCCTGGGCGAGGCTGACCTGCTGCGCCGCGCCATGGGCAAGAAGAAGAAGGAGGAGATGGACATCCAGCGGGCGCGCTTCATCAAGGGCGCGTCCGAGAAGGGGGTTCCGGAGGCGCAGTCCGGTGGCATCTTCGATCTGGTGGCCAAGTTCGCGGGCTATGGCTTCAACAAGTCGCACGCCGCCGCCTACGCCATGATCAGCTATCAGACCGGCTGGCTGAAGGCGCAGCACCCGGTCGAGTTCTTCGCCGCATCCATGAGCCTGGACCTGTCTAATACCGACAAGCTGGCGGTCTTCTATCAGGACGCGCGAAAGTTCGAGGTCGAGGTTCGGCCCCCCGACATCAATCGTTCTTCGGCTGACTTCGACGTGGCTTGGGACGACGACAGGGGCGCAGTGCTCTACGCGCTGGGCGCCATCCGAAACGTCGGCCTGGAGGCCATGCGCCATGTGGTCGAGGTGCGCGACGCGGGCGGGCCGTTCGCGGACATCTTCGACTTTCTCGAGCGAGTCGATCCCCGTTGCCTCAACAAACGAGCCTTGGAGAACCTGGCTAGGGCCGGGGCCTTCGACGGCCTGCATCCGAACCGCCGCCAGTTGGTAGAACAGGCCGATGTGCTGATGGCCTACTGTCAGGCGTCTGCGGCGCAGAGGGAAAGCGACCAGATCTCCATGTTCGGCGGCGCCGACAAACTGCCGCCGCCGCGTCTGCGCGCTGCCGAGCCCTGGGTCGGGCCTGAGCGGCTGGACGAGGAGCTCGCCGCCGTCGGCTTCTATCTATCCGGCCATCCCCTGGAAGACATGGCCGGGGCGCTGCGCAGGAAGCGGGTCACCTTCGTCGCCGAGGCGCTGCAACGCGCCGAACAAGGTCACGAGGCCTTCCAGATGGCGGGCGTCATCCGCCGTAAGCAGGAGCGAGCCAGCGCGCGCACCGGCGAGAAGTTCGCGTTCGTGACGTTCTCGGACCCAACCGGCGAGTTCGAATGCCTGTTTCCGCCCGAGAGCCTGCGCCGCAACCGCGAGGTGTTGGAACCGGGTGCCGCGGTTCTGGTCAAGGTACGGGCCAAGGCGGCGGACGGCGAGGTTCGCTTTTTCGGTGACGACGCCGGGCGCATGGAGGCGATGATTGACGACGGCCTGGCGAGCCTCAGGGTCCATGTCTCGGGGCGCGGCACGGAGGTCGAGGCCCTGCGTTCACGTCTGGACCGCGCCGCGGCGCCGGGCAAGGGCGGCGAGATCGTGCTGGTCGCCTCGCTGGACGGCCGGCGCGAGGTCGAGCTGAAGCTGCCCGGCCGCTATCGCCTGGACGGGGCGCTGCGCGGCGCGCTGAAGTCGGCGCCGGGGGTCAGCTATCTGGAAGATGCATGATGGGGCGGACATCGCTCCTTGACCGGTTTTTGTGGCGTGCGACCTTGGCTTTGGCGTGATCGGCGCGGGGGGCGAATGAATGACCGACCAGAATCCCTATGGTGGCGGCGCGACCGTCCATGTGCACAGCCAGCCGCAGGGCGCCGGTTTGGCCACGGCATCGCTCGTCTTGGGAATACTGGCCATGATTTTCGTGTGGATTCCGCTCGTGGGCCTGATCGCCTGGATCCTGGCCCCCCTGGGCCTCGCGTTCGGCCTGATCGCTCTGTCCAAACCCGGCGGGCGGGACCTGGCCATCGCCGGCACGGTCTGTTCGGCGCTGGGCCTGCTCGGATGTTTCGCGTGGGTGTTCCTCATCGGGCTTGGGGCGGCTCTCGGCGACGCTACGGCCGCGACGGCGGCGCTGTAGGGGCGACGCGCGAAGTCGGCGTTGGCCCGGCGCCGCCGCTGCGGCTATAGATTCTGAATCGGTCGCGGGCGTGGCGAAACTGGTAGACGCAACGGACTTAAAATCCGTCGGGGCGCGAGCCCCTTGCCGGTTCGAGCCCGGCCGCCCGCACCAATGGCGCACCTGTGAGCGAAATCTGGCCAGCCGCGCTAAACGGCGGCCGGCGTCAAGCTCCCTTGATGGCGAGACGACGTCGTTGCGCCCGCCCCATCATAATCGGACCCGAGATTGGACCGTCAGGCCGGCAAGCGCGACATGCCCGAGCGAAGACGTCCGAGTGCGACTTGCGTCTCGTCGCCGCTGACGCGATATCCTCGCATCAGCGTGACCTCCCGAGTCGCCGCCCCTTCTTCAAGGCCATTTGCATGCGCAATCCCCTCGACACCCCGATGATGAACCTCGTGCCCATGGTGGTGGAGCAATCCAGCCGGGGCGAGCGGGCGTTCGACATCTTTTCGCGCCTGCTTCGCGAGCGGATCATTTTCCTGACCGGGCCGGTCGAGGACGGCATGGCTTCGCTGATCTGCGCCCAGCTGCTCTTCCTGGAGTCCGAGAACCCCA
>CAZITK010000242.1:0-2668 GCA_964542145.1 uncultured Brevundimonas sp. | reverse complement strand
CCTGGAGCTGATCCCCTTCGCCGCGCTCGACCAGGCGGATCAGGAATTTGTCTGGCGAATGCGAACCCACCCGCATGTCGCACGCTGGATGGCGACCGGCGGCGATATTCCGTTGGACGCTCACCTCGCCTTCATGGCCCGGCAGGGCGCGGACACCGCCAATCTGAACTATCTGGCGCGCGACGCCGAAGGGGTCGTCGGCGTGGTGTCGATCCATCGCATCGACCGCGCCGCCCACGTCGGCCATCTGGGCATCTATCGCAACCCGTGGAGAAACGAGCCGGGCCTGGGCACGCGCCTGTTGACGGCCATCTGCCACCTCGCGTTTGGGGAGCAGAGACTGAAGGTCTTCCGGCTGGAAGTCGCCGAGGGTAATGAAACCGCCCTGCGCCTCTATCGCCGGTTCGGCTTTCGCCTCTCGGACACCGGGGCGCCGGACGGGCAGGTCTCCATGGCGCTTACCAGGGCCGACTGGGCCGGAGCCACGCAATGAACGCCTTTCGCACGCCCGGCCACACCTTCATCATCGCGGAGCTGTCGGCCAATCACGGCGGATCGCTGCAGGTCTGTCTCGACACGGTGCGCGCGGCCGCCGAGGCTGGCGCGGACGCCATCAAGATCCAGACCTATACGGCCGACACCATCACCCTGGATTGCGACAGCGAGCTGTTCCAGATCCGCCAGGGCACATTGTGGGACGGCACGACCCTGCACGCCCTGTATCGCGAGGCGGAGCTGCCGTGGGAATGGCACCGGCCGATACGCGACGAAGCGGAAAGGAACGGGCTTGTCTTCTTCTCCTCGCCGTTCGACTTCACGGCGGTCGATTTCCTGGCCGAGCTCGAGGCGCCGATCTACAAGATCGCCTCGTTCGAGATCGCCGACATTCCCCTGATCGAATACGCCGCCTCCAGGCGGCGGCCGATGATCATCTCGACCGGCATCGCGGGCCTGGCCGAGATCGAGGAGGCGGTGGCCGCCTGCCGGCGCGTCGGCAACGACGACATCACCCTGCTGAAATGCACCTCGGCCTATCCAGCCGAGCCCAAGGACGCCAACCTCGCGACCCTGCCCGCGTTGGCCCAGACCTTTGGCTGCCGCGTCGGTCTGTCTGACCACACGATGGGCAGCGCGGTCGCCATCGCCGCCGTGGCCCTGGGCGCGACGGTGATCGAGAAGCACTTTATCCTGGATCGCTCGATCGGCGGTCCCGACGCCAGCTTCAGCCTGACGCCGCCGCAGTTCCGCCAACTGGTCGACGGGATCCGCATCGCCGAACAGGCGATCGGCCGTGTCAAGTTCGGTGCCGAAGGGCAAGCCGCGGTGAACCGGAAGTTCGGCCGCTCGCTGTTCATCGCCGAGGATATGAAGGCCGGCGAAGTGCTGACGCCCAAGAACCTGCGTTCGGTCCGGCCGGGTGACGGACTGCACACCCGCCATTATCAGGAGCTTCTGGGCCGCAAGGTCGCCACCGACGCGCCCAAGGGCACGCCGGTCAGCTGGCGTCTGATCGACTAGCCCTACGGCGTCGCGTGGACGTTGAAGGCTCGCGTTTCGTCCACGCTGAAGAAGTGGGGGTTGGTTCCGGAGTTGTACTCGAACCCCTGCTCGACCCTCTCGCCCCGTTCGCCCAGAGCATTGACCGAAAAGTCGATGTCGCAGTGGTGGAAGCGGATGGTGGGGGCGATCACATAGTGGTCGTCAAAGGCGAAGGTCAGGTGGCTGTCATCCGCCGGGCACATGATTTCGTGCAGCTTCTCGCCCGGCCGGATGCCGACCACGTGGGTCTTCATGCCCGGGGCCATGGCCTCGGCGAGGTCAACGATGCGCACCGAGGGGATCTTGGGCACGAAGATCTCGCCGCCCTGCATCCGCTCGAAGTTCTTGAGCACGAACTCCACGCCCTGCTCCAGAGAGATCCAGAAGCGAGTCATGCGCGGGTCGGTGATCGGCAGGCTGTCGACGCCCTGGTCGATCAGGTTCTGGAAGAAGGGCACGACCGAACCGCGCGAACCCACGACATTGCCATAGCGGACCACGGAGAAACGCGTGCGGCGATCGCCGACGAGGTTGTTGGCGGCCACAAACAGCTTGTCGGAGGCCAGCTTCGTGGCGCCATACAGGTTGATTGGATTGGCCGCCTTGTCGGTCGACAGGGCGATGACCCGGTCAACGTTATTGGCCATGGCCGCGGCGATGACGTTTTCCGCGCCGTTGATGTTGGTGCGGATGCATTCGGTCGGATTGTATTCCGCCGCGGGGACCTGTTTCATCGCCGCGGCATGGATGACGAAATCCACGCCGCGCATGGCCAGCATCATCCGCTCGGCGTCGCGCACATCACCCAGGAACCAGCGCATGCAGGGGTCCGTGAAGACCTGCTGCATCTCGAACTGCTTCAGCTCGTCGCGCGAATAGACGATCAGCCGGCGCGGTTTGAACCGTTTGAGAATCTGCCGGATGTACATCTTTCCGAACGAGCCGGAGCCGCCGGTGATGAGGATGCTGGAATTGTTCAACTGGGCGCCTCCGCTCTCGCGGCGGACTTAGACGGATGACAAAGCCGTTACAACCTCAGTATGCCCATCTGGCAGCCGCCACAGGCGTCACGGTCTCACCCCATGCGCCGCACCAGCCGGCCGTAGTCCTCCATGAGCCCCAGGCTCAG
>CAZITK010000241.1:0-2685 GCA_964542145.1 uncultured Brevundimonas sp. | reverse complement strand
GCCTCCGCCATGCTTTCGCTGATCAGCCCCCAGGGTCGATGATTCGCGCTAACCATAAACCAGGTCGCCAGGATTGCAGCCGCAAACGCCGCGATTTGCGCGGCTCGCCCGCCGGAGCGATAGGGACGCATGACCGACGACAATCGCCGCGCCCCGTCCCTGGACGACTTCGCCCGCCTAGCGCGGCACGCGTTCGACGCCCTGCCCGACGAATTCCGCTTGGCCGCGGGCGAGGTGGTGATCCGCATCGACGACTTTCCAGATGAGGCCATCCTGGCCGATTTCGGGATGGAAGACCCGTTCGAGCTGACCGGCCTCTACAGCGGAGTCGATCTCAGCGACCGGTCCGACTTCGGGCCGCCGCCCGAGCCGTCGCGCGTCTTTCTCTATCGCCGCCCCATCCTGGATGAATGGGCCGAACGCGGCGACATCGGCCTGTACGACCTGATCGCCCATGTGCTGATTCACGAGATCGGCCACCACTTCGGGCTGTCGGACGACGACATCGACGCGATCGAGGCCGTCGCCGACTAGAGTAAGGGCTGTTCATTGGCGACGCGCGAACGGTCATGCGGCGCCGTTCGCGAACGCCAGGCGGCGGATGACGGATACGGCGTGGCGAGGTGACGGGGAGACGGGCTTGATCGGGGCGTCGAGGCCGCAGTGCCTCTCCCGCTTCAAGGACGCCCGCCATGAAAACCGCCGCCCTAGCCTTCGCCCTCGCCGCCCTGATCACAGGGCCCGCAGCGGCCCAGGACGGCCGCCTGACCCTGACCTTCGCCACCAGCGCCGACACTGGCGCTGTCATGGTCGCCCTGTTCGACGCCGAGGCGGCCTACGCCGGCGGCGCTCCCGTCCGCCAGGCGCGCGTCGATATCGCCGCCGGTGAGCGCGAGGCCGTGTTCGAAGGTTTGCCGGCCGGCGACTACGCCGTCCGCGCCTTTCATGACGTCAACGGCGACGGCGAGCTGAACACCAATCCGTTCGGCCTGCCGATCGAGCCCTTCGCCTTCTCCAACAATGCGCGCGGGAACATGGGACCGGCGCGCTGGGAGCAGGCCCGTTTCGCTGTCGAGGGCGACACTGCACAGACCCTCGATATCAAGTGAAGGCCTGTCGCGAGCGGCTCGGCCGCTCGCTGCTTGAGGCTTGTTTCCCGACCTATCGTGAGCGGCGAGGCCGCTCGCTGCTTGAGGTCGGATCGCCCCCGAATATGGAGAGACCCCGATGATCGCTTCCCGCCGCGCCGTCGTGATGGGCGCTGCCGCCCTGGCCGTCACGCCCGACGTCAGCTGGGCGCGCCGCGCGCTCGATGTCGCCGCCGACTGGTCTTTGGCCACCGCCGATGTCGAGGGTGACATCGCGCCCCGCGCCCTGCGGCTGGTCCGGGGCCGCGCGCCCCAGGGGCTCGCCGGGTCTCTTTATCGTAACGGCCCGGCCAAGTTCCGCCGGCCTGGTCGCTCGGCCGGCCACTGGTTCGACGGCGACGGCCTGATCCGACGCTTCCGCATCGCCGACGGTGAAGCCACCATGGCCGCCCGCTTCGCCGACACGCCGAAACGTCGGCAGGAGAGCCGCCTTAACGCCATGGTCATGCCCGGCTTCGGCACCGGTCCCGACCCGCGCGCCGTGATCGAGTCGCCCGACGACGCCAACGCCGCCAACACCTCCGTTATTCTGGTCGGCGACAAGGTCTGGGCTCTTTGGGAGGCCGGCTCGCCTCTCATGATGAACGCCGACACCCTGGCCACCGAGGACTTTGTCACTCTTCGCCCCGACCTGAAGTCCATGCCCTTCCTCGCCCACCCGCGCATCGAGCAGGACGGCCGCATTTGGAACCTCGGCATGAGCGGCGAGCGCGCCATCGTCTGGCGGCTCTCGGCTTCGGGCGCGCTGGAAGACGCGCAGATGATCGACCTGCCGCGCGCCAGCTATGTGCATGACTTCACCGCAACGGCGCGCCATCTGATCATTGTGCTCCAGCCCTGGGTCCAGACCCGATACGTCGCGCCCTTCAGCGAGGGTTTCGAGTGGAAGCCGGAGATCGGGACTCACGCGCTGATCCTGGACAAGGCCGATCTTTCTCAGCGCCGCGTCGTCGAGCTGCCAAGCTTCGGCTTCTTCCACCTGGGCGACGCTTGGGAAACGGTGGACGGAGAGATCCGCTTCGACCTCTGCGCTCACGACGACATGAGCTTCGCCGCGTCGGGCGCTTTGGATATCCTGAACGGCGTGGCCGTCGGCGGCGACCCGGCGGAACTGGTCTTGGCGGTGCTCCCGTCGCACGCTCCCGCGCGGCTGGAACGGACCGGGGAGACGGCCGAATTCCCGCGCAGCCTGCCGCACCTGGCTGGTGCGCCGCGGCGATTCACCATCCACACCACCGGCGAAACGCCGGGCCGTCCGCTGGCTTCGGGGATCGGCGTCACCGACTGGGAGGCGGGGCGCACTCACAGCTTCGACTTCGGCCGCGGCCATGTGGTCGATGAGATGGTCCCGATCCGCAAGCCCGGCGGCGTTTCTGAGTCCGACGCCTGGCTGATTGGGCCGACCATCAACCTCGCGGCCGGAGTGACCGAACTGCACGTTCTGGACATGGCTCGGGTCGCGGAAGGCCCGATCGCGACCTGGCGCGCCGACATCGCCCTGCCTGCAGCCTTCCACGGTAATTGGAAGGCGCTCTAG
>CAZITK010000240.1:0-2695 GCA_964542145.1 uncultured Brevundimonas sp. | reverse complement strand
CCCAGCTGCTCTTCCTGGAGTCCGAGAACCCCAAGAAGGAGATCGCCATGTACATCAACTCGCCGGGCGGGGTGGTGACCAGCGGCTTCTCGATCTACGACACCATGCAGTACATCAAGTGCCCGGTCTCGACGGTGTGCATGGGCATGGCGGCCTCGATGGGGTCCTTCCTGCTGACCGCCGGCGAGAAGGGCCAGCGCATCGCCCTGCCGAACGCGCGGATCATGGTCCACCAGCCCTCGGGCGGCTTCCGCGGCCAGGCCTCGGACATCGAGCGCCACGCCGAGGACATCATCAAGACCAAGCGACGGCTGAACGAGATCTATGTCCGCCACACCGGCCGAACCTATGAGGAAGTCGAAAAGACCCTGGATCGCGACCACTTCATGTCGGCTGACGAGGCCAAGGATTGGGGCATCGTCGATCACGTCTACGACAAGCGTGACCAGGCCGAGGACGACGGGGTGAAGAGCGTCTGATCCTCCCTTGACGGCCGCCGGGTCGTCGGCGCCAATGCCGTAGGCAGGAGAAGGTCTCATGTCCATCAGGTCGATAGTCACTGCGGCGCTGGCGTGTGCGTTGTTTGCGGCGCCCGCCGCGGCGCAGGATGCGGCCGAGATCTATCGTCTGGAGGAAATCGTCGTCGAGGGGCGACGGCTGGAGACCTTGGCCGCAGAATTCGTGCGCGAGGTTGCGGCCGCGCCTCCCGGTCGCGGTCCCGCCCGCTGGCGTGAAGGCGTCTGCATCGGAGCGGCCAATTTCGAGCTCGAGATCGCCCAGTACCTGATAGATCGTGTCTCCGACGTGGCGCGTGATCTGGGACTGCGCGCGGGCCAGCCCGGCTGTCATCCCAGCATCCTGATCATCGGTACCGCTGATGGGGCGACGTTTGCGCGCCAGTTCGTGGACATGCGGCCTCGGCTGTTCAGGGTCGGCGGCTCAGGGATGGATCGGGGCGCCGCCGCGCTAGAGGATTTCATGAGCGCAGACCGTGCAGTGCGTTGGTGGCATGTCAGTGTGCCGACCGATGCCGAAACCGGCGAACGGGCGGTGCGTCTGCCGGGCGATTATCAGCCCATGCCGCATCTGCCTCCCGAGCAGGACGTTTTCGGATATGCGCCGCTGCGCAGAGTGGCGGCGGCGTCGAACATCCAGACCTCACTGGAGGATGTGCTGGCCCGTTCCTTCGTGGTGATCGACGTCGAGCGTCTGGAGGGCGTGACCCTGCAACAGCTAGGCGACTACGTGGCCATGGTGGCCCTGGTTCAGGTTGACCCCGCGGCGGACACCAGCCGCTATGAGACGATCCTCAACCTGTTCAATGATCCGCAGGGTATCGATGGCCTCTCGGGCTGGGATCTCGCCTATATGCAGGGCATCTACACCTCGCGTGCGGGCAGGATCCACGCCATGCATCAGGTGCAGTCGGTCACTGCGGCGATCCTCAGCGCCTATCGAGGGCGGATCGGCTCCCAGGATTCGGACCGACCCTGAGACGAACGCGCCTCGTCCGAGGTCGTCATCTTGACGGCCGCGATCTGAAGCGCCGGAAACCGGCATGGTCGGCGATGGCCAGCATTTCGCGGTCGCCGGAGGTGTCGCCATAGGCGGCCAGCAGACGCACATCGTCGCCATAGACGGCGCGTAGGCGTCTGACCTTCTCTTCGCCCCGGCAGTTGGGGCCGGCGAACGCGCCGGTGACGCGATCGTCGGCGTCGAACACCAGGGGGGTGCCCAAGAGCGCTTCCGCGCCCAGGCGACGGGCGAACGGGGCGACCGTGGTCTCGGGCGAGGCGGTCACGATCACGCGATGAACCCCGCGCTCTCCCCACTCTCTCCAGGTCGCTAGGGCGTCGGGCCGCATCAGTTCTGCCCAGGTGTGGTCGGCGTAGCGTTGGGCCTCGGTCTCCAACTCATGGCGCGATATCCCGCCCAGGAATTCGCGCACCGATGCGGCCTTGATCGCCCCCCGGTCGCGATCGCGCACATAGCGGGCCAGGGCCGGCGCCATTCGGGTCAGACCCCGCGCCCAGCCGCGCCAGCCGGCCCGCCAGCGCAGGAAGGCGGTGAAGCTGTCGCGGACGGTCAGGGTGCCGTCGAAATCGAAGGCGACGACCTGTCGCGGCGTATCATCGGCGGACTGGCGCGGACCTTGCGGGCTTCCCATGTCAGACATCCGCCGCGTTTCCGCGCCACGATGCGCGTTGTCCACACCGCCCACCGAAGGCGTCAGGTGCGTCATCCGTGGGGTTGTGGCCGGGCTCCCGATGGGGGATTGTCATTTTTTGAAGACCTTCGCGCCCAGAATCGGGCGTCATAAGCGAGGGTAACGCGTCCGGCCTCTACCGGGTCGACCGCGAGAGTGAGAAGGGTCGAATGACCAAAGCCGCCGGCACCGACGCCAAGAGCACCCTGTACTGTTCCTTCTGCGGGAAGAGCCAGCATGAGGTGCGCAAACTGATCGCCGGACCGACCGTGTTCATCTGCGATGAATGCGTCGAACTGTGCATGGACATCATCCGCGAAGAGCACAAGATCGCCTTCGTGAAGTCCAAGGACGGGGTCCCGACGCCCAAGGAGATCCGCGAGGTCCTGGACGACTATGTGATCGGCCAGGCGCACGCCAAGAAGGTGCTGAGCGTCGCCGTCCACAATCACTACAAGCGGCTGAACCACGCGACCAAGAACAACGACG
>CAZITK010000239.1:0-2727 GCA_964542145.1 uncultured Brevundimonas sp. | reverse complement strand
TCGTCGGTGGCGTCGCGGTTCTCCATGCCCAGGTCGTAGTAGTCCAGCTTCAGGTCCAGGAACGGAAAGACCAGCTTGTCCTTGATCATCGTCCAGATGATCCGGGTCATCTCGTCGCCGTCGATGTCGACGATGGGGTTCTGGACCTGGATCTTGGCCATGCGGGGCGCCTTTCGCGAAACGTGGGGGGGAGGGAGCTTGGCCGGCGGTATAGCGCCCGGTCCGGCGCGCGCAAAGCCGTTAACCCTGCCTCGAAAATGTCGTCCACGGTCAAGCTGAACGCCTCGCCGGTCCGGCGCGCTTAGACCTCATGGACGATAGGGGGCCGGCGGTATGAACGATGCGACCGAAGCGCTGGTCGCGCGATGGGAGGCGTGTTTCGGTGAAACCCCGACCCTCGTGGACGAGGAACTGATGGCGGTGGTGATCGCTGAGCTGGGGTGTGATGACCTGGAGCAGAGCTGACGGCATGATCGACAAGAGTTTCAAGGCCCAATGAGCCCGGCCCCCGAGGTGCTGGTCATCGGCGCCGGACCGGCCGGTCTCACGGCGGCGACCTATCTGGCTCGCTTCCATCGCAGGGTGCTGGTCGCGGACGGCGGCGAGCCGCGCGCCTGCTGGATCCCGGTCAGCCACAACATGCCGGGCTTTCCGCGCGGCATCACGGGCCAGGCCATCCTTGCCCGCCTGCGAGAGCAGGCCCAGGAGTACGGCGCGGTGATCGAGGCGGGTCGGGTCCAGCGCCTGTCACGACTGGCCGACCACGATTTCGAGGCCGAACTGAACGGCGGCACGATCCGCGTTCCCGCCGTCCTGCTGGCCACCGGGGTGGTCGATCACCATCCGGACCTGCCGGGGGTCGAGCGCGGGATCGCGCGGGGCCTGATCCGCATCTGCCCCATCTGCGACGCCTATGAGGCCACAGGCCAGGTCATCGCCGTCATCGGCGAGGACGCCAAGGGCGTGCGCGAGGCCGCCTTCCTGCGCACCTATTCGGACCGCGTCACCCTGATCCACATCGCCGCGCCCCAAGCGCTGCGCCCCGAAGATCGCGCCGAGCTGGAGCGACTGGGGGTCGGCCTGGTCGAGACCTCCATCGACGACGTCACCATCGAGAATGATCGCGTCACCGCGCTCGGCTGGGGCGGCCGGGCCTTTCCCTTCGACACCGTCTATTCGGCGCTGGGGACCCACCCGCTGGCCGAACTGGCCCACGAGGTCGGGGCCGCGTGCGGCGAGGACGGCCGTCTGGTCGTGGGATTGCGCCAAACCACCAGCGTCGCCGGCCTCTACGCCGCCGGCGACGTCGTGCGCGGCCTCAACCAGATCGCCGTGGCCACCGCCGAGGCGGCCGTCGCCGCAACAGCGATCCACAATGGCCTGCGGGAGCGAGACGGATTGTCGGCGCGGGCGCGTTGAAAAACAAAGAAGAGCATCGTCAACGACTTCTTCAATCCTCGAAGCCACCCTGACCGATAGTAACGGGAGTTTGGGCTTGGCTTGGTCGCGCCTTTTGAGGGATCGGCGGGGGAGCGTCGCCATCATGGCGGCCGTGGGATTGCCCGTCGTTCTGATCGCCTGCGCGATCGGAGTGGAGCTTCATTCGCTCCACAGCGATCACAAGAGCCTCCAGGCTGCGGCCGACGCCGCGGCGTTGAGCGCCGCGCGCCAGTTGCGGGTTGCGGCGAACGACGCGGCCCTGGCGCGCACCGTGGCCTATGTCCAGGCGAATACGACCGACCTGGCGGTGACGCTGGATGACCCCGAGGTCGAGCTTGTGCGGGGTGTTTCGGGCGCTTCGGGCGTGCGCGTCCTGCTCACCGGCCGACGCATGTCCTTCTTCGGAAACCTGCTGCCGCCCGGCGGATTCGTGGTGCGCGCGGAATCGACGGCGATGCAGGTCGGGTCCACGCCGCTCTGCGTGCTGGGACTCGGCAGCGGCGGTGCAAAGGCCCTGGACTTCCCGTCAGCCCGCATCATGGCGACCGCGTGTCTGGTTCATTCGAACCGCGACGTCGAGATCGGCGGCGCCAGCGTCATCGAGGCGGCGGCCGTGCACGCCGCCGGCGCGGTGCGCGGAACCACCGCCAACGCCGGATCGGGCGCGGCCCCGATCGAAGACCCCCTGGCTGGAATGTTCGACGGCGTTACGGCCGGGGGCTGCAACCACACCAAGGATATCGAGATCGAAAAGTCGGGCCAGGTTGTGGAGCTCGATCCCGGCGTCCACTGCCGGGATTTCGAGGTCGAGAGCGGCACCCTGCGCTTCAAGCCCGGGGTGCACCATCTCAAGACGGGTGAAATGGAGCTCGGCAAGAACGCGCGGCTCGAGGGCGACAACGTCACGCTCATCATCTGGAAGTCGTTCAAGATGGACTTCGACGACGACGACAAGGCCGCGGTGCTGGATCTGACCGGCAACCAGGGCGGAGCGGGCGAGAACGGCCACTGGGCCGGCTTCGCCCTGGCCGTCGACCCCCAGCGCACAGGAGATCTGCGCCTGAACTTCAACGAGATCCGCAAGCTGGAGGGCGTCGTCTATGCGCCCAATGTCCGACTGATCGTGCCAGGCGGCGTCAACGCCTCGGAGGTGACGCCCTGGACCGTCGTCGTCGCGCGCGACTTCCGCGTCGAAGGCGGGCGCGAGCTCTTCATCAATGCGGACTACGCCAGTTCGGCCGTGCCGGTGCCCGACGGCGTCGGCAACAAGGCCTCCGACAGCGGTCC
>CAZITK010000238.1:0-2730 GCA_964542145.1 uncultured Brevundimonas sp. | reverse complement strand
TTTCAGGTTGAAAACCTGACGTCCTAACCGATAGACGAAGGGACCGCTGCGCGGGAGCCGGCGATATAGCCCCCGATTACATGGGTCGCAACCCCCTACGGCCGAGGAAGACCGTCTCAGGCGCGGCGTGGGTCGTGGATATCGTCGATCTCGAATTGCACGCCTCGGCGCCCGTTCCAGTCGTCGGCCTTGAGCCGTCCCGCAACGTCCAATCCGCCCTGTCCGTTCGTTAGCGCTTGCCCCTTTGGCAGGTCCGCCACACGCCAGGCCACCGCGCGGATCGAGGCGCCGTCGGGCCCCACGAGGCGGCATCTCACATGCCCGCCGTGCATGGCCACGGGCTCGCGCGCCTGGACGCCGGACAGGGCGAAGACCGGCTCGGGGTTGCCGGGGCCGAAGGGAGTCAGCTGCTCGAACTGGTCGAACAGGTCGCGCGTGGCGGCGCGTGGCTCCAAGAGGGCGTCGATCTCCAGGGCGTCTGTCGCCGAGGCTTCGGCGCACTCTCCGGCCAACAGAGCATTCAGGCGCTCGCGCACCGCCCCGACGCCGCCCGCCGCCACGGCCAGGCCCGCCGCCATGGCGTGGCCGCCGCCGGAAAGCAGCAGCCCCTCGTCGAAGGCCGCCTGCACCGCCCGGCCCAGGTTCACCCCGGGCTGGGACCGGCCCGACCCCTTGCCGACTCCCGTGATAGGATCAAGGCCGATGACGATGACGGGCTTGCGCCACCGCTCGCGCAGGCGGCCCGCGACGATGCCGACCACGCCCGGGTGCCAGTCCTCGCCCTCGACCACGATGACGGCGCTGTCGTCGGCATGGACGCCCGCGGCCTCGACCCGGCGCACGGCGGCCTCGGTGACCTCCCGCTCCACCTCGCGGCGGGCGGTGTTCAGGGCGTCCAGCTCCTCGGCAAGATCGCGAGCCTCGGCCGGGTCGTCGGTGGACAGCAGGCGCGCGCCCAGATCGGCGCGGCCGATCCGCCCGCCGGCGTTGATGCGCGGTCCGAGCACCCAGCCGGCATGACTGGACTTGGCCGGCCCCGGCTCCATGCCGGCGACGCTGAGCAAGGCCCGGAGGCCGGGATTGGTCCAGCTAGACATGGCCTGCAGACCCAGCTTGGCCAGCGCGCGATTGAAGCCAATGAGGCGGGTGACGTCGCAGATGGCCCCCAGCGCCGCCAGGTCCAGCCAGGCGCGGAGGTCGGGCTCGGGCCGGTCGGTGAACAGGCCGCGCCGCCGCGCCTCGCGGTTCAAAGCGGCCAGCAGCACGAACACCACCCCCGCCGCCGCCAGGTCGCCCTGGCCGGAAGCGTCGCCGGGCCGGTTGGGATTGACCACCGCGCGGCAGGCGGGCGGCAGGGCGCGCATCAGGTGATGGTCGATCACCACCACCTCGAGCCCGATGGCGCAGGCATGAGCCACGGCCTCCACCGCCGCAGCGCCGCAGTCGACGGTGATGACCAACTCGGCTCCCTGCGCCTTCAGGGTCTCAAAGGCGCGCGGGCTGGGTCCATAGCCTTCGGTCAGGCGGTCGGGGACATAGAAGGGCAGTTCGGCCCCCATGGCCCGGAACCAGCGGATCAAGAGCGCCGCGCTGGCGGCGCCGTCAACGTCATAGTCGGCGAAGACATGCACCCGCCGCCCGCCCTGGACCGCCTCGACGATGGCCTCGACCGCCGCGTCCATGTCGAGGAAACCGGAGGGATCGGGGAACAGGGCCCGCAAGGTCGGCCGCAGGAAATTCTCCGCCCCGTCCTCGCCGACGCCGCGCGCCGCCAGGGCTCGCGCCAGCGGCGCGCTCAGCCCCTGGGACTGGACGAGGGCCCGGACCACGGCGGGATCGGCGGACCGCTGGCGCCAGGCGCGGTTCGACAGGGATCGCTCGACGCCCAGGAAGGCGACCGCTCCCCCAAGGGCGCCGCCGTCGGCCATTAGATCGGACGCACCGTCTCGATGCGCCTGACGGTCCTGGAGGCCGAATCCATCACCACCGTATGGGTCGAGACCTGGCCGCCCAAGACCCGCACCCCGTCCAGCATGGCCCCCTTGGTCACGCCGGTGGCGACGAAGATGGCGTGGTCCGAGACCAGTTCGTCCAGGCCGTACTTGCGATGGAAATCGCTGACGCCGGTCCGGCGCGCCCGCTCGCGCTCGTCGTCGTTCCTGAAAATCAGCCGGCCCTGGAAGAAGCCGCCGACGCATTTCAGCGCGGCGGCCGCCAGCACGCCCTCCGGCGCGCCGCCCGAGCCGAGATAGAGGTCGATGCCCGTCTCCGGCTCGGCGGTGTGGATCACCCCGGCCACGTCGCCGTCGGTGATCAGCAGGACCTTGGCCCCGACTGATCGCAGGGCGGCGATCAGTTCGGCGTGGCGCGGCCGGTCCATGACGCAGACGGTGATGTCTTCGGGCGACACGCCCTTGGCCTTCGCCAGCGCGCGGACATTATCTTGGGGGCTGTTGTCCAGATCGACCGTTTCAGAAGGGTAGCCGGGGCCGACGGCGATCTTGTCCATATAGGTATCGGGTGCGTGCAGAAGCCCCCCCCGGGGCGCGAAGGCCACCACGGCCAGGGCGTTGGCCATCGCCTTGGCGGTCAGCGTGGTGCCCTCCAGGGGATCAAGCGCGATGTCGATGGCCGGGCCTTCGCCGGTCCCCACCTCCTCGCCGATGTAGAGCATGGGCGCCTCGTCGCGCTCGCCCTCGCCGATGACGATGCGGCCCTGGATGTCCAGCG
>CAZITK010000237.1:0-2787 GCA_964542145.1 uncultured Brevundimonas sp. | reverse complement strand
GGCGGGTGCATGTGCCGGCGATCCACTCCAAGTCCGGGGCCGAGCGCCAGTTCGGCGAGCGCGCCGCCATCAACGCCCCGATCCAGGGCGCCGCCGCCGACATCATCCGCCGCGCCATGATGCGGATGCCCGGCGCCCTGGCCGAGGCGGGGCTGGAGACCCGGATGCTGCTCCAGGTCCATGACGAACTGGTCTTCGAGGCGCCGGAGGCTGAGGCTGCTATCGCAATGACCGTGATCCGCCAGGTGATGGAGCAGGCCCCGCTCCCAGTCGTGCAGCTAAGCGTTCCGTTGGAGGTGGAGGCCAAGGCGGCGGGCAACTGGGATGAAGCCCACTGAACCGAACCCACGTTTAACTGGACGTTTCGGTCGAAAACTTGCGAATTCTGACGCAACCTGCGAGCGTGACCGCCAAATGCGAACATCCGTACTGCACTCCAAGACCCTGCTCGACATCCAAGGGCACGCCATCCGCGCGCATTTGCCGGAGGGCCGACCGGAGAATCTGCGTCGGAGACGCTACATTTCTCGCCTGCTCGAGCGCAAATGCGTCGGCATCGCCAAGCATCTGAAACCCGAAGTCGTATTTGAAATCGGGGCGCACGAAGCGACCTTTTCACGACACATGCGAGAGGCTCTTCCTGAGGCGCGAGTGATCGCTTTCGAGGCGAATGACCGTGTGCACGAAAGATTTGCTCAGGGCTTGAGCGAACTTGACATCGATTACCGGCATCAGTGCGTGGCGGCTGAGCCGGGGCGCAAAATCTTCACGATTCCCATCACGGAAACCGGGCGTGAGCGGTCCAAGATGGGCAGCCTGCTGCATCACCTCGCCAGTCACGATAGCCGGTCCTGCGAGGTCGAAGCGGTGCGCCTCGATGACCTGGGCCTGACGGGTGCAAGCAACGTGATCTGGCTGGACGTCGAAGGGGCCATCGGCGACGTCCTGGATGGCGCTTCAGCGACCTTGTCGAAAACCTTGGCGCTGTTTGCGGAACTGGAGTCCGCCAGCCGCTGGAACGGCCAATTGCTCGACACCGACGTGATCGAACGGCTAGCGGACTGCGGCCTCTTTCCCGTCGTTCGCGACTTCCAAAAGCCGGGGCAGTACAACGCTCTTTTCTTGCGTCCGGAGGCCTTGGCCGATCCGAAAATTGTCAGAACGTGCATGCGGTTCGTGGGAAGGGCTACCGCGCGCGTACCCTCGATCATCGTCCCGGAGACGGCGGCGGCCTGAACGCCCGGGCAGGCTCTGCCGATCACTATGCGGCGGCCTGACCGCTGTGCCGACCTTCACAGAACTCTTCGATCATCTTGCGATTGAAAGCCGGCAGGTCGTCGGGGCAGCGACTGGTAACCAGACCCTCGTCCACCACCACCTCTTCGTTCACCACCTCGGCGCCAGCGTTGCGCAGATCGGTGCGGATGGTCTCGTAGGCGGTAAGGCGACGACCCTCGACCACGCCGGCCTCGATCAGCAGCCAGGGAGCGTGGCAAATGGCAGCCACGGGCTTGCCTGCGGCGAAGAAGGCCCGCGTGAAGGCGACCGCCTTCTCGTCTCCGCGCAGTTGGTCGGGATTGGCCACGCCGCCGGGCAGCAACAATGCGTCGTAGCGCCCAGCGTCGATTTCATCGAGGGTCTTGTCCACCGTGATCTTATCGCCAGGCATCAGGTGATCGAACCCCTGGATCTGGCCGGACTTCAGGCTGACGATTTCGACCGCGGCGCCGGCCTCCTTCAGCGCCTTGACCGGATCGGTCAACTCGATCAGCTCGACTCCGTCGGTGGCGAGAACGGCGACGGTCTTTCCGGACAGCTTGCCCATGAGAGGCTCCTTTATTGTGGCCAAGGGATACTCAGACAACCGCGCAACCGACCGAGAGTTGCGGCCGCGCTTGGCGTCTCGGCTCTTCGAGCCCATCTGTTCGCCATGAGTAGATCTGCTGTCATTCTCGCGGCGGCGGCGCTGAGCCTCTTGACCGCGGCGCCGGCTGCGGCCCAGGCCTATCGCGCCCCAACCTCGCCGAACTCGGCGGTCCTTCACGGCTATCCGTTCGACCCCCGTTACGCGGCGGAACGTCAGCGCCTCGAGATGGAGCGGCTTAGACTCCGTGCCGAATCCAATGCCTTGGACGCCGAGCGCGCGCGGTTGCGATCGCAGCTAGCCATCCAGGACCTGAGCTCTCGCCGTCAGCCCCCCTTGACCGCAAGCGCCGCGATCCGCCCGCTCGGATCGGTCGCCGGCGAACGCGCGCGCCGCGAGGAGGTCCAGGGCCGCACCGGGGAGATCGACGCCTGGCTGGACCGGCGCGCCGACTGAGCGCGATCATATAAGGATGTCCTTATGGGTTTCTTGCCCGACCTGACTGCGCAGTCTATAGGCCGGCCGACCCCTTCTACGATCCCACCTCCAGGAGCTCTCCCGTGACCGACTATATCGTCCGCGACATCTCTCTGTCTGCCTATGGCGACAAGGAAATCGCTATCGCAGAGACGGAAATGCCCGGCCTGATGGCGCTACGCGATGAGTACGGCGCCGCCCAGCCGCTGAAGGGCGCCCGCATCGCCGGCAGCCTGCACATGACGATCCAGACGGCGGTGCTGATCCAGACGCTGGAGGCGTTGGGGGCCGAGGTGCGCTGGGCCTCGTGCAACATCTATTCGACCCAGGACCACGCCGCCGCCGCCATCGCTGCAGCCGGTATTCCGGTGTTCGCCACGAAAGGCGAGACGCTGGAGGAATACTGGGACTACGCCCACAAGATCTTCGAATGGTCGGACGGCGGC
>CAZITK010000236.1:0-2858 GCA_964542145.1 uncultured Brevundimonas sp. | reverse complement strand
CGCACTTGACTGGGGGTCAAGGGGTCGCAGGTTCGAATCCTGTCGCTCCGACCATCTCTCCTGAAGAGAGGGATCCGAGAGTACGGGCGGTCGGGAGCGATCCCGCCGCCCGTTTCGCTTTTTCCGAGGGCTATTTGCGGCGCTTGCCGCCCTCGGCCCAGGTCAGCAGCGGCAACAAGGGCAGGCCCCAGGCTATGCCGGCGACGCCGTAATAGATCAGCTCGATCCACGGGTTGTCGGGCAGGCGCGCGCTCAGGGTCACCACCCCCCAGACATAGACGACCAGAAAGGCCACCGTCCCCAAGGCGGCGATTGCCCGGCGGCGGCGCAGCTTCGGCGCGGCGCTCATCGCTTGGACCGGGTCAGGAGGAAGATCACCAGGGCGATGGCGGCGCCGGCCACGGACCAGCCCACCCAGACCCAACCATCGAAGGCCGCCAGCTGGAACACCCGCACGCCCAGAAAGGCGCCGGATGCCGCGCCCGCCCCGGAAACCAGCAGATGCTTGATCATGCCGCGTCGGCCGCTGGCGACGTCGGCGGCGGCGGCCATCAGCACCACCACGACCAGAGCCACGACAATGTCGAGAAACAGCAAGGCTCACGATCTCCTGATGCGACGACGCCACAGTGGCGCCGGGCGGCCCGGACGGGCATATCGCCTGCACTATCCTAACCGTAGCCGGGACGCCCGTCGAATGAGCCGATTCGCCACACGAGACCGATCCGGGACCGTCGCCCTGTGGCTGTTTCTGGTGGCTGCTCTGGTGTTCGCCATGATCGTGGTAGGCGGGGCGACGCGACTGACAGGGTCGGGGCTGTCGATCACCGAATGGCGGCCGATTATGGGCGCCATCCCACCGCTGAACGACCAGGAATGGCAGGCCGCCTTCGCCCTCTATCGCGATATTCCGCAATATCGGCTGGTCAACGCCGGCATGACCCTGGCGGAATTCAAGGTGATCTTCTGGTGGGAGTGGGCGCACCGGTTCCTGGGTCGAATCATCGGCCTGGCCTTCGCCGTCCCGTTGCTGGTGTTCCTGGCGCTGCGCCAGATACCGCGCCGGCTGATCTGGCGCTGTGTCGTGCTTCTGGGGCTCGGCGGGCTGCAGGGGTTGGTCGGCTGGTGGATGGTGACCAGCGGCCTGGTCGACCGGGTCGACGTGGCGCCTGAGCGGCTGACGGTTCACCTGGGCCTGGCTTTCTTGATCCTGGTGGGCCTGATCTGGACAGGGCTGGAGGCGCGGCACGGACCTGCATCCTCGCGTCCTCCCCAGGGCTGGGCGCGCGGGGCGGCGCTCTTGCTGGGCGCCGTTTTCCTCCAATGCCTGTTCGGCGCGCTCGTCGCGGGGTCGAAGGCAGGCTTGGTCTACACCGACTGGCCGCTGATGAACGGCCATATTCTGGCTCCAGTCGATTGGAGCCTAGGAACGCTGGCCTTCCTGAACGACCAGGCGCTGGTCCAGTTCGTCCACCGAATCTGGGCCTATGTGCTGCTGGCGATCGGGACGCTCTACGCTGTTCAGGCCTTTCGCTGGCGCCTGGCGGAGGGAGTCGGTTTCTGGGCCTATGCTCTCGCGGCGACGCTTTGGGCCCAGGCGGCGCTCGGGGTGTTCACCCTGATCCACGCCGTTCCGCTCACGCTCGGGGTGCTGCACCAGGCCGGGGCCGCTTTGGCGCTCGGCGTCGCCACGGTGAACCTGTGGGTGGTGCAGCGAAGCCAGCCGAGGAGATTTGCCTCCGTCCGCATCTAGGTATTTTAATACCATGGACATTTTGCGTACTGAATTCAACGCGATATTGGTAATTGGCTGCGCGTGGCTGCATTGACGTCTGGCGAGCCCTCCTGTATCTGCCCGCCTTCGCTCGGATCGCTTCTCCGGTCCGCACCCGCTTTCGTCCGTCCAGGAACCCTCCCGATGCTGAAGAGCACCACGGCTTCGCTGAAGCCGGCCGAGGTCGAGAAGAAGTGGATCCACATCGACGCCGAAGGCGTCGTGGTGGGCCGTCTCGCGACCTTCATCGCCAACCGTCTGCGCGGCAAGCACCGCCCTGACTACACCCCCCACGTGGACTGTGGCGACTACGTCGTCGTGGCCGACGCCGACAAGGTGGTGTTCACCGGCAAGAAGTCGACTGACAAGGTCTATTACCGCCATACCGGCCACCCGGGCGGCGTGAAGTCCACCACCCCGGAGAAGGTGCTGAACGGCCGCTTCCCCGAGCGCGTGCTTGAAAAGGCTGTCGAGCGCATGCTGCCCAAGGAAAGCCCACTGGCCCGCCAGCAGATGACGCACCTGCGTCTGTTCGCCGGCGCCGAACACACCCACCAGGCCCAATCGCCCGAGACCATCGACTTCAAGTCGCTGAACTCCAAGAACAGCCGGAGCGTCTGAGCATGACCGACGTGACCAACACCGAGACCGCCACCGGTTTCGATGCCCTGAGGGGCCTGGGAACGACCGCCGAGGCCGCTCCGGAATACACCCAGAAGCTGGACGCCCAAGGCCGCGCCTATTCGACCGGCAAGCGCAAGAACGCCATCGCCCGCGTGTGGATCAAGCCGGGCTCCGGCAAGATCACCATCAACGGCAAGGACCAGGAGCAGTATTTCGCCCGTCCTGTGCTGCGCATGATGATCGCCCAACCCCTGCAGGTGACTGACCGCGCCACCCAGTTCGACGTCGATGTGACAGTCGAGGGCTCGGGCTTGTCGGGCCAGGCCGGCGCCATCCGCCACGGCCTGTCGCACGCGCTGACCCACTATGAGCCGGAGCTCCGCAAACTCTTGAAGCCGCACGGCTTCCTGACCCGCGACAGCCGCGTCGTCGAGCGCAAGAAGTACGGCCGCGCCAAGGC